>JBDNHP010000527.1:0-7047 GCA_041688765.1 Flavobacteriales bacterium | reverse complement strand
TTACAAAACATCATTTTCACTTAATCAGTATAGAGCAAGGTACTTTCAAGGAGAAATAAGCAAAGCCATAATTCACAGATGCATCACTAACCAACAAGGAAAGGAGCACATTCCGTTTTGGATGGACAAATTGTTCAATGCGGAGTATAAGGATAGAACTGCAACCAAAATTGGACGCTTGCGCTCTGGCTGGAAAAACCACTATAAAATTGATCTCAATGCCTTAGTCCATATTAACCTCTTTCGAATACTTAATAGTTTCTTGGATCAAGGTATAGCAATCTGGAAATTCCCTGTTCAAAACAAAAGTCTTCTGGATTCCCTAAAAGTGATGGAAGGCAATAGTATGAGCAGTTTTTTTAAAACGAAACGCGCCCGAAAATTACTTCTATCAGGAAAGCATGAAATCCAATATCTGCTGAGTATTCTTATTGGAAATGAATCCCTCTATTCAGAGTACTTATTTGATCAGCAATTTTCACATCCAGGATGGTCTGGATTAGTAGCCAATGTTGAAGTAAATCCTGCGGGGCTTTTTGCGTCGAAAAAAATCAGTTTAAAGGAATTAATCATTCTTGAACTGCTTTTGGAAATTGATGCATTAGATGATCACTTCGGCGAAAAATGGAAATCACTTGATCATTTTGTTAATCCTCCTGAAAAACCACTTTTCGAAAACACTGCTATTACTGAAGAAGACGAATGCATAATGCTTTGGCAAGAAGCATTTGAATGGAGCTATTATGATCAAGTTTTATTTGGACTTAGCAAGGGTAAAACGCAAAGTACCACAACCGATAAGCGCAGTTTTCAAGCACTTTTTTGCATTGACGATAGAAATTGTTCATTGAGAAGATATGTTGAAAATCTCGACACTAATTGCAGTACCTATGGCACTCCTGGACATTTTGGATTGGATTTTTATTTTCAGCCTGAAAATGGAAAGTTTCATACAAAAGTTTGTCCTGCTCCAGTTCAACCCAAGTTTTTAATTAAAGAGAGTGGTTCTAAACTAAAACGTTCTAAAGACGCTCATTTTCACCCCTATTCTCATCACTACTTTTTTGGTTGGTTGATCGCTCAAACATTAGGTTTTTGGTCAGCATTTCGATTATTCTTAAGTATTTTCAAACCTAGCGCGGGACCTGCTATTACCTCTTCTTTTCAGCACATGGATGCAGATTCTGAATTAAGCATTGAGCATGTACATCAACACCAACAGCATCATCTGCAAGTTGGCTACACTGTTGCTGAAATGACTCAAAGGGTGGCAAATGTGCTTAACAGTATTGGCCTTATTAGCGATTTTGCACCCATAGTATATATCATAGGACATGGAGCAAGCAGTGTAAACAATACTCATTATGCTGGTTACGACTGTGGGGCATGCTCCGGTAGACCGGGATCAGTAAATGCTAAGGCATTTGCATACATGGCCAATCATACGGAAGTGCGAAGTTCATTGCATAAATTGAATATACATATTCCAGATAACACCTACTTTCTGAGTGCTCTACAAGATACTACTAGGGATGAAATAATATTTTTTGAAACAAAAAATATAGATTCCAATATCAGTGCTCTACATAATGTAAATGTTAATATATTTAATAAATCGCTAGAACTAAATGCCAAAGAACGCTCCAGACGATTTGAAACTATAAACTCCAAGCAAGACATCAAGAAAATACATGAAAAAATAAAACTACGATCCGTATCTCTGTTTGAGCCCAGACCTGAACTCAATCATGCCACCAATGCCCTATGTATTATAGGTCGACGAGAGATTACAAAACATCTTTTTCTTGACAGAAGAGCCTTTATGAATTCCTATGATTATCGTGTGGACCCACAAGGTGATTTTTTACTAAATATTCTGAATGCCGCAGCCCCAGTTTGTGGTGGTATAAATTTGGAATATTACTTCTCTCGAGTTGATAACCAAAAGCTAGGCGCCGGGTCTAAACTTCCACATAATGTAATGGGATTAATTGGAGTAGCCAATGGGATTGAGGGAGACTTACGTCCGGGATTACCCTTGCAAATGATTGAAGTACATGATCCATTGCGATTGATGATTATTATAGAACAGAAGCCTGATAAGGTTTTACAGGTAATTCAAAAAAATTCAGCTACTTATGAATGGTTCAAAAACGATTGGATAAAGCTTGTTGTCATCGATCCTGATTCTCGTGAATTGTATTTGTTCAAAAACTTAGATTTTGAAAAATATGAATGCACAACTGAACACATTCCAAGTTTAACAAATATAAATTCAATAATAGAATCAAATATTGAAAATCTTCCTGTTTATTTAATCCCTGAATTTGCATGAACATCTTACTCCCACTGCTCATACTCATACCTTTTGCGGGCTTTCTTGTAAGCCTGATATTCTCAAAAAAGAAAGAAAAGAGCATTTCAAGAACAGCATTCATTACATCAGGATTAGAACTTATACTAGCTGCTATTTTCACGTCAATATGGCTATTCTCGGATACAGAATATATAAATGTTAAAGAATTCATAGTGTACAAAACGGAGCATTATGAATTTTTCATAGATCTGTACTTTGATAAAATTGCGGCTGTTTATCTGATAGTCGGCAGCTTGCTAAGTTTTCTGATCACTGTTTATAGCACCTACTATTTACACAGAGAATCTGGTTATAAACGATTTTTCAATACCAAGCTATTATTCATAACAGGATATATGCTAGTAATTCTTTCCGGTAATTTCGAAACCATGTTTATAGGATGGGAAATTCTTGGGATTTCATCATTCCTTTTGATCGCTTTCTATCGCAATCGATACTTGCCAGTAAAAAATGCTGTTAAGGTTTTTTCGATTTACAGGATTGGTGACGTAGGGATTCTACTGGCTATGTGGATGAGCCATCATTTGTGGCATGCTAATATCACCTTTGAACAGTTCAAAGATTTCGCCATAATCAAGGAGCATATCAGAGAGCATGAGTCCACTGTATTTTTTATTTCTATAATGCTCTTACTTTCTGCGAGTGCAAAATCAGCTCAGTTCCCATTTTCTTCTTGGTTACCACGAGCCATGGAGGGTCCAACACCCTCTAGTGCTATTTTCTATGGTTCCCTATCCGTCCATATAGGTGTATTTCTGATGTTGAGAACCTATCCTTTTTGGGCAGAAGAATTTTCGATTAGAGTATTAATCGTTGTGATGGGGATTTTTACCAGTTTCATTGCTACACAAACAGCCCGCGTTCAATCATCCATAAAAGCTCAAATTGCTTATGCTTCGGTAGCTCAAATTGGATTGATTTTTATTGAAGTCGCTTTAGGATTTGAAACTTTGGCACTTATACATTTCGCTGGTAACGCATTTCTTCGCACCTATCAATTGCTTGTTTCACCCTCCGTTGTAACATACCTTATGAGGGAGCAATTCTATAATTATAGTCCTCCGCCACAGCGCTCTGAGGAAAGTTGGCCTTCAAAATTCAGGTATAGTATATATATGATGAGCCTAAAAGAATGGAGATTAGATGACTTAATGTACAAGTACCTTTGGAATCCAATTAAAAGCGCGGGAAAAGCATTAAATTTTCTAAGAATAAATACCGTAGTTTTTTATTTCGGTGCCATTTATTTACTCGCCTTGATTTTCTGGTTTATCGAATTCAGATTTCCAGGAAACTTAGGCAAGTACTTACCCACTGCATTCGCTTTGATCGGCTTGTTGATGGTTTTGAAAGCTTTCACGGAGCGCCATAGTCCACGATTAAGTTTAGTGTTAATAATGATGAATCACGCTTGGATTGCATTGGCTGTATCATTCAATGAGCACTTCAAAATTGAAGAAACAATAATATACCTAAGTGGAGCAGCGCTCGCTGGAATAATAGGATATATGAGCATAGAAAGATTGAGAAAATTGGAGGGTCATATTGATCTAAATTCATTCAAAGGACATATTTACGAACATCCAAAAATTGGACTCGTTTTTTTGCTATCCTGTCTCGGTTTGAGTGGCTTTCCGATCACCACCACATTTTTAGGGGAAGATTTAATTTTCAGCCATATTCATCCTGAGCAAATAGCACTTGCCTGTTTTGCAGCGCTGAGTTTTATTCTTAATGGACTCGCTTTAATTCGATTATACGCCAGGATATTTCTAGGGCCACATGTAAGAACATACCACGAGAGCGCACACCGCTCGTCTTAAAATAAGAACAAATGAAAAATTTAAAATGCACTTTGCCGAGTGATGCAATTGCCTGATAGTGTATGATTTTTCTCAGTAGTTCTTGGAGCCAACTTCGAGGATTTTTTCTTCATTGCATCATTTGTAGATATGATAAGTGCTGCTACCATTCCAACAAACACATCACCGTTTTGTAAAAACAAGCCGGTAGTCTTTTTTTGAATAAGCATTTTCAATTTCATGCCGTTTTAAAAAGTTGAAATAAATTTGTTTTGGCTAAAAACAGCATGAGCGTGAAGTATGCACAACTCATAAATAAAGCTATATTTAGACGTGAATATAGCATTTTTAACTTCCATTTTACCTGATTCTATACAGGTTGTTGAATTGAAAAGGAATCAGCTTCTTTGTGCCATAGGAGAGCAAGAGCAACACCTGTGGTATGTCGAAAAAGGTGCTATTCGCGCATTTTTAATCATTGACGGTGAAGAGCAAGATGTAAGATTCGGATATGATGGATCTTTTATTAGCTCGGTGAATTCATTTCTCCGTTCAACACCATCAGAATTTAGCCTCGAAGCCATCAAAAAATCAAAGGTTTACAAAATCAATAAAACATCATTGCTGAAGGCCGTTGAAGAAAATAAAGAGGCGGCAAAATGGTATCGGAATACGCTAGAAAATTTAATCGTTCAACAAATTGAAAGAGAAATAGATTTGTTGCATCCCAAACCTACTGATCGCTACCAGCGCGTTCTGAATCGGAGCCCGCAGCTTTTTCAACATATACCTTTGAAATATATTGCCTCCTATTTGAGAATGAGCCCTGAAACATTAAGCCGCCTCCGAAAATCTTGACTTGAATCAAGAAATTAATATGAATCAATTCGGATCTTTGTAAAAAAGAATGATATGCGCTTCAATACTACCGAATTGATTTCTGATCTCAGAAAACGCACTGAAGAAAATATTACAAGAGCTGAAAATTTAAGCCAGTTGCAAAGAAGCAATCTTTTATCAAGGCCGGCAGAGAACAAATGGAATGCTTTGGAATGCATAGAGCATCTGTTGAAATATGGCGACTTTTACATTCCGGAAATAACAGCACGAATCAAAAATCACAAGCCATCAATCAATCCAGAATTTAAAAGTTCCTGGTTGGGGAATTACTTTGCGGAGTCGGTAGCTCCGATCAAAAGTGATAAAAGAGCTAAGAAAATGTCCACTTTAAAACCTATGAATACATTTAAAACTCAACTAAGAGAAGGAGCTTTGTCAAAATTCATAGTGCAGCAAAAGGAAATTTTGGAAATATTAAAATTCATTAAAAACTATGATCTTAACAAAATAAAAACTGGAATTACCATCAGTAATCTTATAAAACTAAGATTGGGAGATACTTTGAGAGTATTGATATACCACAATCAACGCCATCTGGATCAGGCGGAAATGGCCAGCAAAATCTAGAACTAGCGGATCAATAGTAACAAGTCGCGAAACTTTTTCCACCAAGCCTGATGAATGATGAATTCATTATTGTGACCTGTGCAATCTTCAAGGGATTTCAACAGATCTGCTAACATTATTTCAGAGGATAGCCCTTCAGACTTCAGATTCATAATATACTTCGCAACTTCTGAAGGAAATAAAATTTTGTAATAGTCCTTAGTACTTATAAAAAGTAGTTCCACTTCATTCTCCTGTCGCTTCAATTCTTTGACTTCCTCAAAGTTAAAGATAATCCTTGCCGATTTCGATAACAAAACATCAGATTCCTTAATCTTTATATATTTAGATATTAAATTACTGGAATGAGTAGTCGATGGAATTCGAAAATGGAAGAATTTTTGTAAATTGCTATTCAATTCTTTACCGTGCATATAATTGTACAAGGCTTTGTTTAAGCCATCTGTGTACTTTGAATGATCAGCTCCTTTAGGGTCATCATGGTACAGATCATTGTTGGCAAATCCTTTAAATTCCGGACCTGTTCTTATCACATCATATTTCTCAGGATTCTTTCCTACAGGACTATGCACTGTCATAGCAAATCGATGCCAATAAGCAGATTGCAATAAACCGAGGGCAAACATTTGTCTGACTACTTCTAAGGAGTCTATAGTTTCTTGTTCAGTTTCAGTGGGAAAACCGTACATTAAATAAGCATGAACTAAAATACCGGAATCACGAAATGCTCTACAAACCGTAGCCACTTGCTCAACGGTTACTCCCTTTTCCATTAGAGCCAACAAGCGATCACTTGCAACCTCCAATCCACCTGTAACTGCAACACAACCAGAAGCAGCCAATAACTTGCACAAATCAGGCGTAAAGGTTTTTTCGAAACGGATGTTTGTCCACCATGTAACCTGCAACTTTCGACTCAAAATCTCCAAAGCTAGATCTCTCATAGCCGCAGGAGGGGCCGCTTCATCCACAAAATGAAATCCAGTTTCACCTGTTTCGGCAATCAACTGTTCCATCTTATCTACCAGTAATTTCGCAGGAGCTTGCTCATAGCGGGAAATATAATCAAGCGAAATATCGCAAAAGGAACATTTTTTCCAGTAACAGCCATGAGCAATGGTTAGCTTGTTCCATCTCCCATCATTCCACAAACGGTGCATAGGATTTGGAACATCATACATGGAAAGGTAATCATTCAGTCTAAGTCCCTCATAGCTTGGCGTGGCTGAATTAGAATGATTGATTTCTAATCCCAAATAATTATTTAAATATTTAACTTTATTTTCAATTCTAAGGAATGTTCTTTTTAATGCTTTTTCAGATTTGCGATTTATCAAATGCTCGTAAACAGACAATAATGGACTTTCACCGTCATCTAAACAAATAAAATCAACAAAATCA
>JBDNHP010000526.1:0-4267 GCA_041688765.1 Flavobacteriales bacterium | reverse complement strand
ATTTGTATTAAATGCAAGAACTTCATTTATGTAAACTACGGCTGCGGCAGGGAGTACTTGAGCATTATTATCTTCCGGGGTGGTATTATTAAAGTAAACCCATTCTTCAGCTCCGTCCGTAACTCGCCCGTAAGAGATGTCAGCCTGTTGAATTGGAAAAGTAATCTCATCAATTATTGTAAGTCCATTCGGATCAGTAAGATACAGCGTTTCACCATCTGATGTCAACTTAAAATCAGCATGATTCCAACCATCCAATAAATCGGCATCTGCCCAAATCATAATGAATCCACCAATGGTTAAAAAGGTCTCTGAAGGTTGATTAAAGGGGAATTGATATTTAGTCAACAATGCAGGGTCATCGCTTAGATAGTATCCTGCCAAATTTGCAGGTGTTGGCCCAGAGTTATAAATCTCGATCCAATCCTCCGATTGGAAATTTTGATCAAGAATATCATTTTGATTTGACGCAAGTAATTCATTAATTACAAACTGTGAACTTGCTGTATTACAAATGATTGTGAGTGCTGAAAGAAGCACGATGTACGTTGATTTCAATGAATTGCGGTTTATACAAAGTTAACAATAAGTTTACATTCAGCGTTCCTAGAACCCTAAACCGAGCATAAATATTTACCGAGGACTATTTCCTGGTTCCTCGCCTTTTCGCAGTTTAATGATCGTGACATTCTCAAGCCCGTAAGATTCAAATTCTTGCTTTATAATCTTGGCCGTTTCCATGCTATTAACCGGACGGGTGAAATAGGAAGTTTCGCCTTTGCTCTCCTTTCGAGTCACTCCTCTTGAATCTTCGAGATAAAGCATTGCTTTTGCGGCATCCGCAGGAACCTGATCTTTAAAAGTACCTATCTGGACTACGTAATTAAATTCAGCATCAGCATTAGCATCTGACAAAGCGTTGGAAACTGCCAAAGCTTCGGGACCATACTGTGCGAAAATTTCTGCTGCTTTCTGAATTGTGATTCGTTTGCCGTTATAGTATGCCGTTACAAATGCATCTGTAATACCATTACTTCTAACCGTTTCTTTTCGGCTCGCAGCTTCCTGAAGATTATTATAAACCCCGGTAGTATATCTCACCTTTCCATCATTCAGCTTTTCACTGTTCAAAGGACTGATATTGAATAAATCAGCGGCTGGCACTGGCTTAGAATAAACACCAACTTGTACAGAATAAAAGAGCCCTTTCATCACCTCTACTTGATTTGCTTCAGCGGCTCCAACTTCATTAGCGTAATATGAAACTGATTCTTTATTAGGATTAAAAATAGAATTCTCCACTGGATTAGCATTGTTAGTATTCCCGTTCGCATTGTTTTGTGCATTGCGAATTTCATTAGCCGTTGGCTGATTTGTGTTTTGATTATTGCTTGTTGGTTTGCCTAAATTTTGAGCAATAGAGTCTGATCCTTTACCCGCAATAGCCATTGCTTCATAGATTGGGATTCTCTTGCCATTATAAAAGGCAACCACAAATGCATCACTATAACCCATTTCGCGAATTTGCTTTTTAGCATCATCGGCATTGTCAAACTCGAGGAACATACCGGCCGTATAACGAGTTAATCCATTGCCGGCTGATTCACCACTAAGAGGTGCAAATCCACCGAAAAGATCCTGAGGAATTGCATTTTTGAATGCCCCTATTTGTACTTTATAGATTAAACCTTCGGGTAATGCCGGATCAATTGGAATAGGACGATTGGCGCTATATGGCGTTCCGTTCATCATAGCAAAGAAGTCTTCAGTTAAAACTTCTGGGAATATCCAAAAACGATCTTCTGCGGCAATAGCTGCACCTACAGAAGCGGGCTTTTCATTTGAGCTGGCTATTTTAACTGCCATACTTGTAATATTGGACGACTTGGTTTGAAGATCAGCAGCTAGTTTTGCCAATAGCTTTTCCTGTGAATCAATATCGCGATCAATCATATTGATACGAGAATATAACACATCAGCCTGTGCCCTAAGCTTTCTGATTTCCTCACGAATGCCTTCTGCTTCAGCCTCACTACTAGTGCTGTCCAGAGTTTTTTCAAGAACTTCAATTTTAGCTTCTATACTCTGTAATTCTTCTAAAAGCGCTGCACGTTCATCCAAACTTAATTTCAGCTTATTTTGTGCGTTCAGCGTCTCATTCAACATGCTTGTGTACTGCTTGAAATCGGCGCTTTTCTCAATTTGAGCCCTAACATTAGGATCTTGATTTCCGGCATCACTGACTTGATCAAGCAATCTATCTGCACTCAAAACATTAATATTGATACCTGCAGAACGATCTCCAACTTGGGGGCGCATGCCAGTAGGCGCAGGAACCGGCTTTTCAGTGCCCGGACCAGTAGTTCTCTCCGCCAAAGGATCGGTAGTTTCGGTATCGTTTTTATTCTGGTTTTCAGTTTGGGTAGCTACAGGATCCTTAACTTGAGTATCAGTAGAATTAATTAATGCTTGATTATTCTCAGTTTCTGAAGTTTCAGAAGTTTCAGTTTCAACGGTTTCCGAGTTCAGTGTTTTTGAAACTTCTTCTGCAGAAGCTTCGGCTTCCAGTGTAGCTAAATATTGTGTATGACTAGCAGTGATCATTTCGATATTCTCCAACAGGGCAATCGATTGCTCTTGATATTGTATCGCTTCTGACTCAAGGCTAAATGCTTCTCTAAGTCTGTAGTTCTTTTCAATAGGATCGGTTATACGCTCTGCATTCTGACGGATTTGCTCTGCATCTTTCATTGCAATTTCTGCTTTTGACCCATTCTGTTCAAATTGCAAATCCAATTCATTGTTGGCAATAAGCAAATCAGATTTGGCACTTTCAAGATTGTCAATTTTTTGCTTGTTCTCATCAAAACGAATTTCAGCCATTTGACGAAGTTTGGCTGAATTTCCAATCTCCATCTCTCCTACTCTAACATAAAGGCTTTCAACTTGTCGATCTAGTTTTTTCTGCTTACCGGCATCCGTTAAAGTTTGGATTTCCTGTTCTTTTGAAGCAATCTCAGCATGAGTCTCAATGATAGCACCCAGATTTCTGATCTCCAGGTTTACATCTTGATTATTGGCAATAAGATCATCAAAAACAGGAGATTCATAGGCCTGTTTAGCGTCAGATTCAGGAAGAGGCTCTAAAACATATTCAAGAATAGACTTTTGCTCCGTGGTAAGTGTATTTAATACAATTGGCTTGCTGGTATTGTCTTTCACGTTTTTGAGTTCCATGCTGCGTAACTCAGTCTGACGTTTTAGCGTTCGCAAAACATTGAGATCATTTTCTAATTGACCGGCATTTGTGCTATTGGTGGTTGAAACAAGTGTAGTTTCCCTGTTTTTAATTTCGGCATTTAGTCCTGTTAAAAGGGCAGATTCGTATTTTGCCCGATCAATATCAGGTATCACTCCTGCTCCTGATTTATTGACCATTTCAAGCGGATAATCCGATACAAGTGCTCTTATGATTTGTACTTTTTCTTTTGGCAGCAACTTTCCTTTTAGAGCTTGAGGATCTGACTTTAGGGCTGGGTTCGATTTTTGTACGCTTGCGTCATTAGATTGAGAATTATTGACCAAAGCTGGATTCTGATTTTCAGTTATCTGATTTTTTGGATCAGGTTTTGGATCGCTGCCAGCTGATGCCAGCGTCTGATCTCCAGGCAATGACATAGATTCCTTCAAGGTCGATACCCTGTTTATTTCCTTATTGATCTCAGCATTTAGATTGAAAGCTCTCATGCTGTCGTCGGGATTCATTTTAGCACTTTGCTTCTCCAAATGGGCAGAGCTGGCATTGAGTTGATTGATATACGCATCAATCATATTCATTTTCTTAGCGTTTTCTTTTTCTGAAGTTACGGCGCTATTAAAACTGCTCTTCACATCATTAAAAGTCTGCTGATCTGATGTTGAATTTTTGATGATTTGAGTTAATGCAATCCCATCTTCAGAAAGCACTTTAATTCGGGAAGGATCCTTTTCATTTAGTAATTCGGTATCAATTTGAACCTTTCGCTCCCTTGCTGTACTAATTACACTTTGGTTGAGGGCAATGGAATTCATGGATTTTTCCCATTCCATGCCTTTTAATGTTAGCGGAGAAATGGCCCCCAATTTGGTCATTTGCGCTGCAACACTAGCCTGATCTGCAGCTTGGACATTCTCGGCTGAATTAGATCGAATTTCTTCTCTCGAAGCAGAAAGTGATGAAAGTTCTTTATCAATGGATGCCATATCAGCACCCGGAGCCTTTCTCATT
>JBDNHP010000525.1:0-5881 GCA_041688765.1 Flavobacteriales bacterium | reverse complement strand
TATTTCTTCCATGTGTGCAAAGAAATCTCCATCCAAACCTGTACAATCTTTGTATGCCTTTGATTTCACAAATAAAGCGGCTCCGGAGGCCCAGAATATTTCCCTCACTCCTGTATATTGGCCCTCATTTTTTTCAAAGGTGTCAAACAATCTACCGGCACAAAAAGGATAAGCATCGCGATCCAGATAGCCCCCTGCAGCACCTGCGTGTTCGAAGCATTCTTTTTTGTTATAATCAAGAATCAAGGGTTGGCATGCAACAAGTAATTCATCCCCTTGCATGCAGGAAATAATAGGCCTAATCCAGTTTTTAGTTACTTCAACATCTGAATTAAGAAGCACAAAAATGTCTGCATCAATTTGGGCTAATCCCCGATTATACCCTTCAGCAAAACCATAGTTTTTATCCAAGATCAAAAGCTTAATTTCAGGATGTTGTTCTTGTATAAATACAACTGATCCATCACTGGAGGCATTATCAACAACCCATATTTCGGCATCAGCACGACTATATTCGCAAACAGTACCGAGAAAGTTTTGCAAATAGGGCAGACCGTTCCAATTGAGAATTACAACAGCAACAGAATATTCGGACACTTGCTGTTCTTTTAGCGTGGATTGTTATACAGATCGATGAGTACTCTGGAAGCGCCATTATCAATAGTGCGCTGTTCTTGGTTTCCGAGACTATTGTTGCGCTGAAGAATCATCATTACCCAACGATCATTTTTAATTTCTCCAGGTAAATCAGATTGTAACAATTCAAAATCATTACTCACCAGATCGGGATTATAGAACACAAAACGTTTGTTTCTGAATTTACCGGCCTGATAGTAATGCCAAATTTCGTAGGGATAGGCATCGGTGTCATTGTGTCGCAGCACCTGAGTATTAGGTGGACCGTATTGCAAATAAACTCTTCCTCGATCAGTTTCATATCCTTTTTTGATGCGGGTAGAATAATTGGCTTGCACTTTCTTAACTTCTCCCAAATACTTGTTCCAAGCTTCTTCAGGATTTTCTGGACCTCTACGTTCCCAAAAGCTGTAAAAAAATTGTTTGAGCAATGTTAAATCAGCTTCTTTTAATTGGTATTCAATGGTGCTTCTTTCGACATTAGTAGTTATTGGATGCAGGCTATTGATATGTTCTTTTAAGACATCGCGTTCCGTAAATTGCATCACAAAAGTGTTTGCGATATCGAGTTTGTTTAAATCTTCCGGTTTGATTTCATCCATCGTGGTGTTTTGTCTGAAGAACTTAATTCTTCTGCTCACCACCGTTTCATTCTCCTTATTTCTCATTTCAATCACTAGCTCATACTCCCCACTTGGAAGCTCAGCTATATTTAAAAGTTCTAAAGTCGGATTTACCTCTTTTGCATCGCTTCTATTGTATTTCTGAAGTACGAGAATTATTTTGGATGACTTCACATCTTCTACATAATAAGTAGTGATGAATTTCTGATTTTCGCCAAAAGCTTTATTGGCATTGTATATTTCGGTATAGAATGCCAATTGCGTTATTGCTGCCGGAAAAAAATTGTCAACATAAGGCAGAATGTCATATCCACTGCGAGTAAGTTCGCCTGAGGTTTCTGTTTTAGAATAGGCTTTAATTAGCAATACATCCGAAATAAATGGCAATTCGGGTAACACATCAATGCTGAAATCTTGGCTTAATTCAACAGCTTCGCCCTTGGGATCAAATAAGTCATTGAGTTTAATATCAAAGGTATATTGACCATTGGCCAACTTGAACCGGCGAATATCCATGAAGCTATCCTTTTGCGCTCCTGCCGGCCACAACGGTGAGTGGAGTGCAAATTTTTCAAAATCGATCACCTTATCGCCACGGCGGATAATTATGGTAACTTCTACAGATGCGCCAACAAGGTCGCCGGCTTCGTTTGCCCTATAGGTAAGTCCTTCGCCATTTATTTCCAGCAAAGTTTCAACATAAGGACTATCACCGGGAATAAGAAAAACTTTGTGGTCAAAGAATGCGCTAAGACCAGCAAAAGCCAGATTTTGGCATAAAATGAATGCCAAAACAAGAAGAGCGGATAATTTTTTTAATCTAAACATCATTGGAAGTTAGTGATTTCCAGTAAAAGAGCAAAATTAATACGTCCTAAAGGTATCTAAAGTATTTGCGAAGTTAAAAATAAATGTACTTTTGCCGCGGAGAGATGGCAGAGTGGTCGATTGCGGCGGTCTTGAAAACCGTTGTACCGCGAGGTACCGGGGGTTCGAATCCCTCTCTCTCCGCACAATTCTTTTAAAACCCGCGAATTTCGCGGGTTTTGTCGTTTCTGGTGGAGCACTGAGACAAATTTGAGACAGTCAAAACAATAGAAATTGAGAAGTAACCTGCACGATTTTGAAAGTTTCATTCCGGCTGAGTATATGCCAGGAATGGACTGTCATGTGTGGTATTATGCGAAAAATCCCCCTCTCTCCGCTGATAAACCCAAAAAATCCCGCGTTTGCGGGACTTTTTGATTTTAGAATGAGCTTAATCCATCCGTAATTTTGAGTAATAAACAGGCTATTCTCTTTCTTAAATTGCACCGTTTTCCATTACCGATGAGCACGAGTAGCGGAAACTGAAAAACAACTTAATTCGTCCTAATCCCTATCAGATGCGGATTTCCACAACTCAAGCTTGTCTAAAGGCTATCAGCCATGTATTTGTCTACAAAATTTTACAATTATAGCCTTCATTTCTTTTGGATTTTTTGGCCTT
Organism: Flavobacteriales bacterium; assembly: GCA_041688765.1. Lineage (GTDB taxonomy): Bacteria > Bacteroidota > Bacteroidia > Flavobacteriales_D > Sanyastnellaceae > JBDNHP01. Next base: position 3,133 of record JBDNHP010000525.1, on the reverse strand, counting down.
ATTCATTCGTAGCCAGAACCTTTTTATTTTATTCTCGTTCAACAGGCTAAACCAATACCCTATATTTTGAAAACAATCTTCAAAGGAATTATCGCTACACTACTATTGCTTCAAAGCAATATTTCATGGTCGCAAATAGACAACCGTATCAATTTTAGTCCGGAATGGATACGCTCAGGCGTTCGAAATGCGAGTAATGATGCTGTAGATCTCGTTGTATTTAATCCAGGTGCTGCTGCAACGCTTAAAGATGGTTTCCATTTTGCAATTGGAAATCAATCACTTTTCAGAAGCCCCAGTCATCAGTATACACTGGGAGATGTTGCTATAAATCGCAGCCAGAATGGCAATGACATGATTTTTCCATCCGTTTATACAGCATATTCTAAAAACAAGTGGGCAGTTACTGGTGGACTATTTGTTTCAGGTGGCGGTGCCACGGCTAATTATCCCGACGGTTCATTTAGTACTGATTTAATCGGCTTTATGGCTCTTGGCGCTGCTATGGGAGCATACACTTCAACCAGCGATCAGTATATGGAAGCGAGTTCATTTTATCTTACCGGTTTATTCGGCGCATCCTACGAAATGTCTGATAAGGTTTCAATAGGGGCGAACGTACGTTATTTATCTGCGCTCAACGAAACAAGTGCAGGTCTTACTTTAACAGGATCGCCATTTGCATTGCCGGATATGCCTCTTGCCATTAAAACCACTTCAGAAGCTAGCGGAATGGGCGCTTCATTTGGTGTGTTTGTCCGTCCGAATGAAGACTGGGCAATTTCTGCTAGATACGATATGATGGTGCCTCTGGAATTCCAAACTAATGTTGATACGGATGATTTTGGTATATTTGAAGAAGGACAAAAGGACAACCGCGATTTGCCTGCTGTGTTGGCAACCGGTGCGAAGTACTCCATTTCGGATCAACTTCGTGCAGAGGTAGATTTTAATTATTATTTCCAAAGCGATGCTGATTGGGGAAATTCTTCTCCTGTAACGGAAGAGCGCGCTCTTTCGGCTATGGCGGGAGATGCATATTCAACCGCATTAGGTATGGAATATGATATTAATGAATCATTCATGTTCAGCTTAGGTGGATTATATACCGTATTTGATTTCCAAGATCGGGATGGTTATTACACCACTTTGGGTGCTTTTGAAACTGTTCCGGGGACTAATTTCAGTTTAAACACAGGATTTCGCTACCGATTGAATGAAACGTTTTCGGTAAATGCTGGTGTTTCTCAAGTGATGTGGGAAAAGGATCAGGAGATTCGTGCTTTGATGTTAATGCCAATGGATGTAGTGGTTAAAACCAATAATAAGATGACTGCTGTTGGACTTGGACTGAATATGACTTTCTGATAATATTAGGACAATTAGGGTCGCCTGGGGAATGGATTTTGGTTCTATTCTTCGGGCGATTTCCTTTTTATACCAAATTAATTATTTATGCATTTAATTCAATTCATATAAATATATTTCATAAAAATTGTTGGTCCATTTCATTTTTTAAGGATGAAAAAACAAAATGCATTTCAGATGCAATGGTATCACTGCATAAATCATACGCATATTCCTTTTCTGGGGTATTGTCGGCATATTTAGGATCCTTATAACGAATAGCAATTCTTTTTTCCGCGTCAGGAATAAAGGGGCAATTAGCTTCCGCATCTGAGCAAGTTATGATGGCCACAAAGGGCTTAGCATCATTTTGCTCGTCATCAAATACTTTTGAAAAGCAGTTTAGTGGGACGAGCAGATCAGAAAAGGAAACGAAATAATGAGGATTTGAAGAATTGCTTTCAGATTGAAATACAAATCCGTTTTTCTCTAATGCCTTAATTGCGTTCGGATGGAAGGCTGTTATTTCTGTTCCACCGGAATAGCATCTAATATTATCAAAGCCGAAATGTAAGACAATTGCTGCAGCCCAAATTTGACTAATCTGACTTCTTCGAGAATTATGGGTGCAAATAAAGTTAAGATTCACATCTTCTCCTTTATTCAATTTTTCTTGAATTATACTTGCCAATTGCAAGAGTATTTCTTGCCTGTCATTCTCTATAAAAATAACTGGAAGCGAATTTATTTTCGCTTCCAGTTTGAGGTACAAATTGTTGGTCATAATTTAGCAACATCCACTTTGAGGATCGCAGCTGTTCTGAATTTCGGCGAGCGCTATTTTTTTCTTCTCCGCCTTTACTCCGGGCTTTTCCGCATAAACGGTAATGCTGAATATTCCTGTATCACGTTTCGCAAATGATTGAATGCCGCTCTCGTCCAAGTATTTTATTAAAATGTCATCAGGAATCAAAATAGATTTTTCTTTTTGGATTTTTACATTTACAAATCCTGCTTCTTCAATCAATTGCAAATATTCATTTTTTTGTATAGCTCCTGCAACGCAACCAGCATACATCTCCGCACTTTTTTGCAATTCTGTTGGGAGTTCACCCACCAATACAATATCCGAAATACTAAAATGTCCACCCGATTTCAATACTCTAAATATATCTGCAACTACAGCTTTTTTATTAGGAACAAGATTGAGCACGCAATTGCTTACAACTACATCCGCTACACCTTCGTTAACAGGCATATTCTCTATGTCTCCAGTTCGGAATTCTACATTGTTGAATCCTAGTTTTTCGGCATTTGCTCTTGCTTTATTAATCATTGAATCGGAGAAGTCGATTCCAATAACTTTACCTTCTACTCCGGTTGAATGTCTGGCAACAAAGCAATCATTTCCCGCACCAGATCCTAGGTCAATTACTGTATCGCCATTTGATATTTTAGCGAATTCTGTTGGTAAGCCACATCCCAATCCCAAATCTGCCTCTGGATTATATCCTTCTATTTTGGAATAATCGTCCATCATTATATTGTAAATTTTGTTGGATGATGTTGTTGCGCCGCAGCAAGAAGACGCATTGAAAGCCTTATCCTGATTGGCAATTTGGCTGTACTTGTCTTTTACAATTTGCTTAAGTTCTTCTGAAGTATTCATGATGTAATGTATTAGTAGTTCATTGTATTATTACGATGTATATAATCAAAAAAATCAGCAGCAATCGCTTTGATTTCCTTTGTATTGATCAAACAATTGATTGAGGAGTCCTTTTAT
>JBDNHP010000524.1:0-8424 GCA_041688765.1 Flavobacteriales bacterium | reverse complement strand
TCGCTCAGTTTGGCATTTGGAAAGTGATGTTGGATTAGTGCTTTTCTGCGGGCTGAAGATGTTCCTAGATTTGGGTTTTCAGGCCCTGATTTCAATTCGCTACTAGTAAATCGATCTTTGCGCATTATGAGCAAATCTCTTGCGTCAGCGCGCTGGCTCACGGCTGCAATAATGAGTCCTTCAGGATTTGTAGTCTCCAGATCTTTATGCGAATGAACAGCAATATCTATTTCAGAACGCAGTAAGGCTTCTTCTATTTCTTTGGTGAAGAAACCTTTACCTTCCATTTTATCAAATCCAATATTTTGAATTTGATCGCCTGATGTTTTGATGATCTTGATGTCAGATGTGACACCAATTTCAAGTAACTGCTGTTGCACGTGTCGAGCTTGCCAGAGTGCTAAATCGCTACCCCGACTACCGAGAATGATTTTTCTTGAAAATGACATTAATTATTAAGCTTCCGGTCAAGCATGACCTCTTTGGCCATCTTCATCGGTACGCTAATATATTTCTTCTCGAGATAATCCATGATTCGACCGAGCAATTCTTTTGAATCGCCATCCAGGGATTCGAGTTCTTTGGCGAAAACCACACCTAAAGCAGTTTCGCGTATTTCTTTAATTTTTTCAGGAATGCTCTGCATTGCAAGTTCTATCTGCCGCTGCTGGTAAATCGATTTGAATTCGTTACAGGATTCTAGAATAATGCCTTTTGCGGCATCAAGTGCTTTGCTCCTTTCAGCAATATTTGCCTCAGCCGTTTTTTTCAATTGGGCCATACTGAAATACTCCATCTTGTAATTTTGAACTAATGTTGGATCTACATCATTAGGCAAAGCCAAATCAATTACAAGTTTGCGGTGTATTTCGCTTTTATTCAATTTGTGGTATAAAGCGGCGTCAATAATAGTGGTTGCGGCACCGGTGCATGTTACAATAACGTCAAATCCATCATTATAATCATAAAGTTGATCTAAAGACATTGCAGTACCGCCCAATCTTTCCGCTAATACTGTGGCTTTATCGAGGGATCTATTGCAAATAGTGATATTGCTATAATGATCCTTTTCAAGAAACTTGCTAAAACTGCTAATTATTTGTCCGGCTCCCACAAGCAGCAAACGGGAATTGGAAGGAGGATTAAATTCTTTAAACTTATGCCAGGCGAGCGAAACAACAGAAACAGGTCTACGTGAAATTTCTGTTTCGGTGTAAACTCGTTTTGCACTTTCGATAATCTTTTTCATCACTAATCTCAACAAATCGCCACTCAGTTTGGCCTTGCGACTTTCTTCAAAAGCTTTGCGCATTTGAGTAATGATTTCTCTTTCGCCAATTACCATTGATTCGAGCGATGCGCTCACTCGAAGAAGATGTTCAAATGCCTGCTCCCCTTCAAAAATTTCAGCAGATTCAACTAATAATTCAATATTGGCTTCCGGTATTTCGGGATAAAGTATTTTCAGGAAAGCTGAAGTTTGACCTTTGCAGAGAAAGTTATCGTGATGAATTACGTATTCAACCCGGTTACAGGTGCTTAGAAACATGACCTCCTTAAAATCCATAGCATCAGCGGCAATGCGCAGTCTGTTAGTGCGAAGATGGTCTTCTATATGCAATTGTCCTATTGCATCAAGACCTGCACTTTTGTGCGTAATAGCTATAACTTTAAATTCTTTCAATGAAAATCCCGATTTGAGATGTGCAAAGATGGCATGATCTTCAATCGGGACTGTCATAAAATTGTCAAATACCTAATTTAGAGGCATTCTTAATTAGTTGCAATCAGTGGCATAAGCAGCAAGGAAAAAGAAAAGCTCTTCCAACCAGGTATTTCCATCTCCATTAATATCAATGGGACAACCGCCTGTGCAGCCGAATTCAGAGAGGAGGAAAAGCAAATCGGTAACATCTACCTGCCCTGAATTATTGAAGTCGTTGTAACATGGATTTGGTCCCGGATCGAGCGTGAAGCATACATTATTAAATATCTCACTTTCTACTGGAATTAAAATCGTGCCATCAGGATTTAATCTACGGATTTGGAAATTGAAGCAACCTTCAACAAGACCGGTGCTGGTGATTTGGGCAACGAGAACCCTACCATTTTCGTCAGGGGAGTTTTGCGGACTAAATCCTTCAGTGGTAATAAAAACACCTGATCCAAAGAGATTATTCAAGAGTAAGTCACCCCCGGCTTCCCAACTATCGAAGATAGAAGGATCAGTAACTACATACAGGATATTGTCAATGTTATTTTCATAGCCAATAGTGAGCCATGAGTCATAAGCCAATGTTGGATCCAAATCTATAGCTTCAGGAATTATACCATCGGCAGTAGCAGCACCTAAAGGATTTTGGTAAAATCCTGTTGTGGAGTTGAGAGAAAGTGGAGTCAAAAAGTCACCGTAGTTGATTTGAAGCTCCCAGTTTTCGGGGATACTTGCATATACACGCCAACAAGTTACGCCTGGCCCAGTTTGAGCCTCAAGATCAGAATAAACAAAGGGGTCAATGCTAACTTCTTCCCACTCCAGATTGAGGTATGGAGATTGAGCCATAGAACTTAAGGCCAGAGAGGAGAAAGCGATTAGGGTGAAAATCGATTTCATAAGTATAGGGGGGTTTATAAGTGAAAGTTAAGCAATTAACTTATAAATCAGCGTGATTTGTATCACAACAGCGGAACAAAAACATTGTTCGCTTGAATTCCAAATGAACAATATTTCCCCAAGTAAGGCTAAAAAATTGGCTGCCCTGATTAATCAGAACAGCCAAATCCTTTAAATAATTGAGAAATCGCGAAAAACAAGATTGACAAAGTACTTAACCACTACACATTTCGCAATCAGGACCATTTTCTATTGAGCAGGCAACAACCGCCGCCTCTTGATCCATAATGCTTTGATTGACAGCCGATTCAGTTATTTTAAGCTCCTGACTTGGAGCTTCAACCTGATATTTTTTGTCAACAGTAAATTTGATAGCATCTGCCGCCGCTTTGGTGCGCAGGTAGTACATGCCTGTTTTTAGTCCACGCTTCCATCCATAAAAATGCATAGAAGTCATTTTACCAAAATCCGGATTGGCCATAAACAAATTGAGCGATTGACTCTGATCGATAAATGCTCCACGATCCGCCGCCTGATCAATAATTACCTTTTGTGAAATCTCCCAGGCTGTTTTGTAAAGCGCCTTAAGATCATCCGGAATTTCATTAATATTTTGAACTGAACCGTTGGCAGCAATAAGCTTATTTTTCAAATCTTCATTCCAAAGACCTAAACGGTTAAGGTCATGCAACAGATGTTTGTTTACCACAACAAACTCTCCTGAAAGCACTCTACGGGTGTAAATATTAGAGGTATAAGGCTCAAAACACTCATTATTACCTAAAATCTGAGCAGTACTAGCAGTTGGCATAGGAGCCAAAAGCAGAGAGTTGCGCATACCGTGTGTTTTGATTTCTTCACGAATGGTAGCCCAGTCCCATCTGCTAGTAGGAGTAACATTCCACATATCAAACTGCAATATACCTTCAGATGCTGGTGAACCCGGGAATGTTTCATAATGACCTTCAGCAATGGCAAGGTCTTTAGAAGCATTAAGTGCAGCGAAATAAAGTGTTTCAAAGATTTCAGCGTTAAGTTTAGCCGCTTCTTCAGAGTCAAATGCATAACGCATAAGGATATAGGCATCTGCAAGACCCTGAACTCCAATACCGATAGGGCGATGACGCATATTTGACTTGCGGGCCTCCGGAATGGGGTAATAGTTATTATCTATGATTTTATTCAGATTTTTTGTCACCTGATAAGTAACATCATACAAGCGTTTATGGTCAAACTTTCCGGCATCAATAAATTTTGGCAAAGCAACAGAAGCTAGATTGCAAACCGCAACTTCATCTGGAGCAGTGTATTCCAGAATTTCTGTGCAAAGATTTGAGCTCTGAATAGTTCCGAGGTTTTTCTGATTCGATTTTGAATTGCAGCTATCCTTATATAACATGTAAGGAGTGCCGGTTTCAATTTGAGATTCAATTATTTTGTTCCACAAATCTTGGGCACGCATGGTTTTTCTGCCTTTGCCTTCCATTTCATACCTTTCATACAAGCGCTCAAATTCTTCGCTATGACAATCGGAAAGTCCGGGACATTCATTTGGGCACATCAAAGTCCAATCACCGTTAGCCTCAACACGTCTCATAAACAAATCCGGAATCCAAAGCGCATAAAATAAATCGCGTGCTTTTTGTTCTTCTTTACCGTGATTTTTCTTGAGTTCCAGAAAATCTTCAACATCTGCATGCCAAGGCTCTACATAGATGGCGAATGAACCTTTTCTTTTACCGCCGCCCTGGTCAACATAGCGCGCAGTATCGTTAAATACCCGAAGCATCGGCACAATGCCGTTTGATGTTCCGTTAGTACCTTTAATATAAGAGCCTTTAGCCCTTACTTTATGTATTGCGAGCCCTATTCCGCCTGCACTTTGGCTAATTTGAGCACATTGTTTGAGGGTGTCATAAATTCCACTGATGCTATCTTCAGACATCTGAAGAAGGAAGCAAGAGCTCATTTGTGGTTTAGGCGTACCAGCATTAAATAGCGTAGGAGTAGCATGGGTAAACCAACCTTCACTCATCATGTGATAAGTGTTGATAGCCGAAGTAATATCTTCTTTGTGGATGCCAATAGCAACACGCATTAACATGTGCTGAGGACGTTCAGCCACATGACCGTCAATTCTTAAGAGGTAGGATCGATCAAGCGTTTTAAAACCGAAGTAATCGTAGTTGAAATCGCGGTCATATATAAGCGTTGAGTTCAACAGATCAGCATTAGCCTCAATTATGGCATGAACATCTTCAGCTATAAGCGATGCATTTTTCTCGGTTTTGGGATCTATATAAGAATAGAGATCGTTTATAGTTTGGGAAAACGATTTTGTAGTGTTCTTATGAAGATTAGACACGGCAATGCGCGAAGCAAGTAGCGCATAGTCGGGATGAGTAATCGTCATGGTAGCTGCAATTTCAGCTGCCAGATTATCGAGTTCGGTGGTAGTAACGTTGTCGTAAACGCCTTCAATAACCTTCATTGCGACTTTAACGGGATCTACGACGACATTAAGTCCGTAGCATAATTTTTTAACCCGGGCAGTGATTTTATCGAACTGCACTGTTTCTTTTCTGCCGTCTCGCTTGATTACAAACATAGTCTGAGGAATTTAGAGGTGTATATATAGGTGTGTTGCTTTCTTAGTAAGGATACTTTTCCCTTCCGGCAGTTTAGAAACCCGTCGGTCGGCATTAAATCCGTACGATTAATGTTTAGGATAAATCAGAAGGGTGAATCTGTTTTAAACTCTTTTTCTGCTGCGGACTGTCCAACTCCGGCTTTTTTGTACTCACCCACCCGACGTTCGAAGAAATTAGTCTTGCCTTGGAGCGAGATCATGTCCATGAAGTCAAACGGATTAGTGGCATTGTATACTTTGGCGTTGCCCAATTCTACGAGCAAACGATCGGCTACGAATTCGATGTACTGCGACATCATATCAGCATTCATCCCAATCAACCTCACAGGCAGCGCATCGTTTACAAATTCCTTCTCTATTTCAACGGCATTAGTGATGATTTCACGGATGCGTTCTTTAGGAAGTTTATTAACTACGTGATTGTTATAAAGCAGACAAGCGAAATCGCAATGCAATCCTTCGTCACGTGATATCAATTCATTAGAAAAAGATAAGCCAGGCATCAATCCTCTTTTCTTCAACCAGAAAATGGAACAAAAACTTCCGGAGAAGAAAATGCCTTCAACTGCAGCAAAAGCAACAAGGCGCTCAACAAAACTTCCATTGTCAATCCAACGCAGCGCCCACTCTGCTTTTTTCTTCACACAATCTAGGGTGTCGATAGCGTTAAAGAGCATGTTTTTTTCAGCGGTGTCCTTAATGTATGAATCAATAAGTAGAGAGTAAGTTTCGCTGTGGATGTTTTCCATCATTAACTGAAAACCGTAGAAAAATTTAGCCTCGGTGTATTGAACTTCGGCAACAAAGTTCTCTGCGAGGTTTTCATTTACGATACCATCACTAGCAGCAAAAAAGGCCAATACATGTTTAACGAAAAAACGTTCATCGTCACTGAGTTTTTCATTCCAATCAATAAGATCGGCTCCTAGGTCGATTTCTTCTGCAGTCCAGAAACTGGCTTCTGCCTTTTTGTACATTTTCCAGATATCATCATGTTGAATTGGGAAAAGGACAAATCGATTAGGATTTTCAGTGAGGATGGGTTCATTCATTTTATTCAATTTTAAATCACCCTTCCCTTCACTTTGGGCTTTGTTGAGGTTAGGGGTCGAGGCGTCCATGTTAATACTTAATAAACGTTCAAATAATGCTTTTTTATTGTTTCGGGAAGTCCCTGTCTTTGAGCACGTTCTACCGAAAAGTCCCAACAGTTGCGGGATTGCTTCATTGACATTCCAAAAATTGTCAAAAAAAAACCACAGGTCAACCCTAAACAATTCACATTCGGTTAGAGTTTTAAACATGCCCTTTTCGGTTCCTTCGTTGAGCCTTACTAGCATTGAAATGTGTGAAAACATTTCAGCTAAAACAACACTTTCCGAGGGGTAAATACCGAAATTTGTGGCACAGTTTTCCCTGTAGGCCATCGTTAATTTTGGCTTAACATAATGATAATCAACACAAGGGCCAAAATGTTGGTTAAACCATGGATGAATTGTTAAAAAGTTAAGGGTTCTTTTGGCTTGAATTCTCAGTTAAAGTTTCGGGAAACGAAAAAGCACGTGGCCAATTTCAAAATATTTCAAAAGAAAATAGTTCATCGGGAGACTTCTACCTCTCTTTCTTATAGTCTCTTTTGTTCTTCTGCCATTCTGTCGTTAAAAATTCAATAGGCACGGTTTTAGACTTTAGCACAAAACCTTCACGTAAGGCATAAATTGGACTAAATTAGCGCCCTCAAGGCAAGTCCTAACATGCTTTTTAAAGAAAATACCATGCTTAGTTTTACCAAAATTATCAAGAGATTCATCGGTGATAAAGCCGAAAGAGACAACAGTGAAATAGCTCCTATAGTGGAGCAGATCAATGCCTTGGCCCCTCGCTATCAAGCCATGACCCATGATCAGCTCAGGGAAAGTTCTGCCGATCTTAAGGTAAGAATCAAGCAATTTGTTGCTTCCAAGGAACAAGAAATGGAACAACTCAAGGTTCAGGTGGAGTTGCAACCTAATATGGACGTGCATGCGCGTGAATCCATTTATGAGCAAATCGACAAACTGAATAAGGAGGTTGATGTTCAACTGGAAGAAGTGTTGAACGAAGTGCTGCCCGAAGCATTCGCCATCGTAAGAGAAACTGCAAAAAGATTTAAGGAAAATAAAATAGTGCGCGTAAAAGCATTGGATTATGATCGAGATCTTGCCGCCGTTCATCCTCATATCTCAATAGAAGGAGATACAGCCATCTGGAGTAACACGTGGAAAGCAGCAGGAATTGATGTTACCTGGGACATGGTACACTATGACGTGCAGCTCATTGGCGGCGTTGCACTGCATCGCGGAAAAGTAGCAGAAATGCAAACAGGTGAAGGTAAAACCCTGGTAGCCACTTTGCCAGTTTTCCTAAATGCTCTTACCGGAAAAGGCGTTCACCTTGTAACTGTAAATGATTATTTGAGCCGACGAGATAGTGAGTGGATGGGGCCATTGTACCAGTTTCACGGATTAAGCGTGGATTGTATCGACAAACACCAACCCAATTCAGACAATCGAAGAAAGGCATATCGCTCTGACGTCACTTTTGGAACCAATAATGAGTATGGCTTTGATTACTTGCGTGACAATATGGCTGTTCGTCCTGAACACCTGGTGCAGCGCAAACTTCATTATGCTATTGTGGATGAGGTGGATTCTGTATTGATAGATGAGGCACGAACGCCATTGATCATTTCAGGCCCGACTCCTCAAGGTGATAAGCATGAGTTTAATGAGCTTAAACCTAGAGTGCAATTGCTTTTCAATGCACAAAAGCAGGTGATAACACAGTTTTTGGCTGAAGCAAAAAAGAAACTTGATGCAGGCGAGGGCAAAGTATCTAAGGAGGATCAGGCGGAAGGTGCATTGGCCTTGTTTAGAGCTTACCGCGGTTGGCCTAAGAACAAAGCACTAATCAAGTTTTTGAGTGAAGAAGGCATCAAACAGCAATTACTCAAAGTCGAAACATACTACATGCAAGACAGTCAGCGTGAAATGCCAAAAGCTGACAAAGAATTGTTTTTCGTGATTGATGAAAAACATAATTCCGTTGAGTTGACTGAAAAGGGCATTGAGCTGATTTCAAATAACGCTTCCGACAATGATTTTTTCGTTATTCCGGATGT
>JBDNHP010000523.1:0-3467 GCA_041688765.1 Flavobacteriales bacterium | reverse complement strand
TATCTGGGCTATTTTTTATGCCTTTTCGAAAGACTCTTCGGATCGATATTATCATTAAAACTAAGCCTGCAACACATATAAAAAAGCTAATGCTTTGCCAAATCGGCTTACCGCTTCCAAACCTGTTCAGAAAGGCTCCTGAAAAAAGAATAATTATTCCGAATAGAACCTTTTTTAACTCCGTTTTGCGAGAATACTTCTTTACTGTCATAATTGGCATCATGAATTTGGCTTCTAAATTAGGCTTTTGCAACTTCATTGCAATGGTATGCAAGCTTTTTGAGTTTCAATCAATGGCTATGCAAATAATGCGGAATTCCAAGTTCTTTGATTGGAATTGGCTTTGCGGCTTTCCAAGAAGTGCTTTTTAATTATAAGCTAAAATGTTGAAAATCAACAAAAAATAATTACTTTGCTGATCCACAAAATTTTTAAAGTATGAAAACGCCACTAACTTTTTTACTTACCATGTTTATTATTTGCTCTCAGGAATTGAAATCGCAAATTGTGCTTAATGAGATCAATCCTGCACAAGACAGAGTCGAAATCAAGAATCTAGGCAATTCAACAATAAATATTGGAACTTACATATTTTGTACGTTTCCAGTTTATAATGCTCTTAGTACTCTTACTCTTGAAAGTGGCAGCCTTATGCTCGCTCCTGGTGAATTAGTGGTACTTTCTGGTCAAACGCTTGGTAATGCTAACGGTGAACTTGGACTTTACCTTAATAATCAATTTACTAATCCTGCTTCTATCATTGATTACATGGAATATGGAAGTAGCGGTCATCAAAGGGCTGCTGTGGCTATTTCTGCTGGAATATGGTTTGCTAATAATTTTGTTCCAACTCCGCAAGCCGGACAATCTATGAATTATGATGGAGAAGGTAATACAGCAGCTGATTGGTTTTCAGCAGATTTGAATTTTGGACAACAGAATCCATGTCAATTTCCTGAAGGAGATTTTGATTTAGATGGACTAGTTAGCACTTCAGATATGCTGTTGTTTTTTACGGCATACGGATGCGCTGCTGATTGTGCTCCTTATGATTTAACCGGTGATGATGTTGTGAACACCAATGATTTGTTGAACTTGGTTTCTTTTTTTGGGAATAGTTGCGTTTGAAAATTTAAACACCTTTAAACACCCAAAATTTCTGGCCTATAAAATTGAAAACGGCTGTAAATCCTGTGGCTCCTACAAAGGCCACGAAGTACTTGTATGGAACAAATTCCCAGAAGTTATTATCGTGTAAAATGTATAGAAATAACTCATTTAAGGAAACATTGATAAGTAATGACATGGCATAAAGCAGAAGAAATTGCCCAAATCGTTTTTTGGATTTTTCTTTTTGTTTCCAAGTCCAATATTTGTTCAAATAAAAAGTTACAAGTAAACCACAAAGAAACGACATCGTTTTACTGATCGATTCATTACTGAATTTGTCAAATGAATTCTCTGGAATTAATTGAAGAAATATGAAATAAGCAAATAGGTCAACAAGTGTAGCAAGTACACCAATGAGTCCAAATTTAATAATCTGTTTTAAAAGTTGATTATTTAGCTTCATGTTATGTGCTAAAGGAATTGTATTTTTTAATTTGTGACTGCTATGGTTCCTTTATAAAAAATAATTTGAATATTCATAACACTTGAAATAAATGCTATTATATATTCAATAATACTATTTATTTGATATTTTAAATTCATTTCTCTTTTACTCTCATTAAACTATAAAATTATTAATTCTAGCATGCTTGTTTTAAAATTATTCTCAAAATAGATATAGCCTATCGCGTAATCAAATGCAGAATAAGCATCTATAATGTTCCTAAATCTCAATTTAAACGATGCTTTTTCTGGGCTAAAGATATGAAAAATGAAAAAGGGAAGCGGCTAAAAATCCGCGTTCCCTTTTAATGGAGTGATATTGGAAATGTTACATTTTATACCTCAAATAACACTTCTTCACCAACTTTCTTTCTGAATACAATCTGATTGTCAAACACATCCAACACAATCACTTCGGAGCGATCGGCTTTTCCTCCTAACAAATACTTGCTGAGTTCATTCAAAACATCCTTTTGAATTTCACTCTTAACCGGGCGAGCTCCAAATTGTTGGTCAAAGCCTTTATCTGCCAAATGATTTATAACGTCATTAGTTGCAACCAGTTTTATACCTGCATTTTGTAAGCGATCACCGAGTAATCTTAACTGAAGCTTAACAATGCTCTTGATGTCATGCTGATTAAGTGGCGTAAACATAATAACTTCATCCACACGATTCAGAAATTCCGGACGTACACTCTTGCGCAAAATTTCAAAAACTTCATGCTTAGTTTGCTCTATCATTTTCTCTTCCTGGCCGGGCTTCATGTGTTCAAAATTCTCCTGAATAACCTGCGAGCCAATGTTGGAAGTCATAATGATAATAGTGTTTTTGAAATTCACCAATCTTCCTTTGTTGTCGGTCAATCTGCCGTCATCCAAAACCTGTAGCAAAATATTAAATACATCCGGATGTGCTTTCTCAATTTCATCCAAAAGAATTACGCTGTAAGGTTTGCGACGCACAGCCTCAGTAAGCTGTCCTCCTTCATCATAGCCTACATATCCAGGAGGAGCACCAACTAATCTGCTCACACTATGACGTTCTTGATATTCACTCATATCAATCCGGGTCACCGCATTTTCATCGTTAAAAAGAAACTCACTCAATGCTTTTGCTAATTCTGTTTTCCCAACCCCCGTTGTTCCCAAAAAAATGAAAGAACCAATGGGTCGTTTTTCATCACTCAAACCCGAACGACTTCTTCTCACAGCATCGCTCACAGCCTGAATGGCTTCATGTTGACCAATCACTCTGCGGCCGAGTTCATCTTCCAATCGAAGTAATTTTGCCTTTTCACTTTCAATCATTTTGCTCACCGGTATTCCTGTCCAACGCGCAACAACTTCCGCAATTTCATCGGCATCTACTTCTTCCTTCACCATTTTCGAATTCGCTTGCAATTCAGTAAGCTTTTCGCGACCCGATGTAATTTTCAATTCCTCTTCTTTGATTCGTCCATAGCGGATTTCGGCTACTTTACCGAAATCTCCTTCGCGTTCGGCGCGGTCTGCTTCTGATTTTAAATTCTCAATGTTTTGTTTCGCATTCTGAATCTGATCAATAACGTCCTTTTCCGCTTGCCATCTGGCTTTGAAGGCATCTCGTTGATTGCTCAATTCTGCAATTTCTTTCCCGAGAGTTTCCAATTTAGGAATATCATTTTCGCGCTTTATCGCCTCGCGCTCAATTTCTAATTGCATTATACGACGATCTATTTCATCTAGCTCTTGAGGCTTTGAATTTATTTCCATGCGCAGTTTCGATGCTGCTTCATCAATTAAATCAATCGCTTTATCAGGTAAAAAACGATCATTTATGTATCGCTGACTTAAGTCAACGGCAGCAATGAT
>JBDNHP010000522.1:0-13849 GCA_041688765.1 Flavobacteriales bacterium | reverse complement strand
CTTGTTCATTGTGTGGCTTTTGGTAAGGCTATCCCTACAGAAGAAGCCGTAAGATCAAGTATGGAAATTAATCCCGAAGCCACATTTAAGAGCATTTGTTTGCCGTTCCCCAAAAGCGGATCCCTACCCGGGCATTACATCAAAGAATCCTATGCCTACTCTGCTAAAGTTTATGACTCCATCAAAACTGAGCTTGCAGATTTTGACCTGATTTACGCTAAAGGATTCAGTGCTTGGCATTTAATTGACCTTAAACGCAAATCCAAGCTGAAAATAAAAGCTCCGATTGCCGTTAAATTTCACGGATATGAAATGTTTCAGGATGCGGCTGATTTTAAAAGCAGGCTTCAGCATTGGTTATTACAAGGTCCGGTAAAATTCAATAATCGGCACGCAGACTATATTTTTTCGTACGGAGGAAAAATTACAACTATTATTAAATCCTTAGGAATTTCCAATGATAAAATAATTGAAATTCCAACCGGAATTGCTTCCTCATGGTTCCGATCCGAAGGCGAAATTCAATCCAATTCAAATCCCCGAAAATTCGTTTTTGTAGGCCGTTACGAGCGGAGAAAAGGCATTGAAGAACTCAATAATGTGCTTCAAAAAATGCTGGAATCACAAACTTTTGAATTTCATTTTATCGGTCCGATTCCAGCGTCAAAAAAGATAAAGCATGCTAAACTTATATACCACGGTCAACAAACAGAAACGGAGAAAATAAAATCTATTCTTGATTCTTGTGAGGTTTTGGTAACTCCTTCTCATTCAGAAGGCATGCCAAATGTGATTTTGGAAGGCATGGCTAGGGGGCTTGCTATTATTGCAACGGATGTTGGCGCTGTTGCAGCGCAAGTATCCGCTGAAAATGGCTGGCTTATTGAGCCTGCTGATGAGATCGCACTAGAAAAAGCCTTGGTTGAGGCAGTAAGTATCGAAAATGCCGAATTACGATCAAAGCGCCTCAGATCTTCGCAAATTGTAAAGGAAAAATTCAGTTGGGACTCGGTTTCTAAAATCACTTCAGAGGCATTTATAAGGATTACAAGAAGATAAAGCAGAAGGAATCCCTATTTTTGAGCATCTTCAGATCTAATGAGAGTTTACTTCCCCGGTTTAAATGGTTTGCGCTTCATTGCTGCATTTGCTGTGATAATCACACATGTGGAGTTAATGAAAAAAATGTTGGGCCATTCCTCCGCTTGGCGAATGTTGGATCAAAGTCTTTTCAATCCGCTGCAAACGATTTTGTATGATGACCGTTTTTCTTGGTATAATCCCATTTTTGCAGAGTTAGGCCCATTAGGAGTTGTCCTTTTTTTTGTGCTCAGCGGATTTTTAATCACATATCTGCTTCTTGCTGAAAAACAAACCAAAGGTCAAATCAAAGTAAAAGACTTTTACTTAAGGCGAATTTTCAGAATTTGGCCATTGTACTATTTCGTTTTTATACTCGGATTTTTAATACTTCCACATCTTGATTTATTTTACGTAAAAGATCAAACAGAATACCTGCAAAGCGCCTATTGGTTGAGTTTTGCGCTCTACCTCATCATTCTTCCTAATCTGGCATTGGCATTTTCATCTGCGGGAACTTCGGTGCCAAACATTGGCCAGTCTTGGTCTATTGGAGTTGAAGAACAATTCTATTTGCTTTGGCCATTACTCTTTAGATTTGCTCGAAACCCTCTAAAACTTGCATTGTACTTCACCATCGCTCTTATACTTTTCAAAGCTTTAGTAATTATCGGATTGAGATATTATCCCAGCGATTGGATGATCGTCCTCAAAAAGTTTTTAGCCATGAGCAAAATGGAAAGTATGGCCATTGGCGGATTTGGCGCATATTTATACTTCAAAAAGAACCAAACATTCTTGAGATTTATTTACAGTCCGGCAACTCTTTTTACAGCACTTGCAGGCATTCCCATGCTCATTTATCTCACGCCTTACAGCATTCAGGATCCCGCATTTTTGCTTTACTCCCTGTTCTTTCTTATCATCATTCTAAATGTCTCAACCCGCAAGGGATTCAGCAAAATTTTAGAAATTCCGGTGCTGGAATACCTTGGTAAAATATCATTCGGGCTGTATATGTACCACATGTTAGTGATTGTATTTGTAATCAATGCCCTAAGCACTTGGTTTATGTGGGAAAAAGAGCTCAGTTTGGCTCAAAATATTTTGATTTACACACTGAGCACAGGCCTAAGTATTTTGGTAGCCTCACTTTCTTACCGTTTCCTCGAAAAACCATTCATTCGGCTCAAACAAAAACACACTCACATTGTGAGTGGAGAAGCCGCTAAATCGGGGGCACATGAATAAATCACTGCTCTCCTTCTTGTTAATGATATCGATATTTTTATACTCGGTAACATTCTTCACCACACCATTTGAAGGTTATATAAGCTACTTCGTTTATTTGTTGTTATTGCCCTTGTTATTCTTTCGATACGGCATTAATAGAACTACCGTTATCATTTTTCTTCCGCTCTTAGTTTCCGGAATCCTATACATTCTTCGAGGCGATAATACTTGGGCGCTCTTTACCAAAGTATTTATTGGTTTTTTTACCTCAGTGCTCTTCTATTCCTATATCGTTAGGCTTTACAACAACGACATCAAAGCGCTTTTCAGATACTACATGATAGGAGCTACTGTTGTAAGTGCAATTGGCATTTATCAGATTATAATGTTCTGGCTAGGAATCAACTTTTTTGGTTATAATCTCGCTTGGTTTGGATTGAATAAATGGACCTATACTTATGGAGGATTGGGGATTAGGATAAATTCTGTTTTCTCCGAACCCTCTTACTTCGGAGCGGTAATTGCTCCTGCCTTTTTCGTTTCCTTGCACAATATGGTGCGACGTAAAAAAGCTTTTATCAATCGTACCGCTTCCATTATGATAATCATTACCTATTTGCTCACCTTTTCTTCAGTGGCCATTACCGGGGTATTTATTTCCATCATCCTCTTACTTTTGAATTATGGATTAGTTCGACAGGCTTACATCTTCGCTCCTATTTTCTATTTCTCCTTCACCTACGCCTACAATAATCTGGATGAATTCCGAGATCGATTTGACGGTACACTTGAAATATTCTCCGCTAAAGACGACATTAACACTTTCGATATTCATGGATCCAGTTTCGTACTTTACAACAACTACTATGTTGCCAAAGAGAATTTTAAACGAAATCCGCTTTTTGGAACAGGATTAGGCTCGCATCCTATTGCTTTCGATAAGTATTCATTAACACAAAGTTCTGACGTTATTCAGATCACATTTAACAAGGCAGATGCCAACTCCATGTTTCTTCGTTTGCTTTCTGAAACCGGACTCTATGGCGTATCTTTTATTTTGTACTTTTTAATCCGACATTTCTTTTGGCGCGGCAAATCAGCCGATGACGAATATTGGATCATGTCCAGTGCTTTGGGCATTATTATTGTGCTGTATTTACTAAGACAGGGCCACTATTTTCTCAATGGTTTTCCATTTTTCCTCTGGATGTATTATCATACCTGGAAAATAAACAAGGAAGAGCGCCTAAAAAACGCTCAAGAGTCAGATCCGGAGCCTGTTGCTGAAATTCCTAACCTCATTTTACGAGAATGAAAAAGCAGGGAATTAAAGTGTTGTTTCTCTACACCGAATTGGCCGGCTATTTTATGTCAAGCGTAAACGAATTGATAATTCAGGGTGCCGAGGTGCATATTGTGCGTTGGCCTGTTAATCCTGAAGCGCCTTTCGTTTTTGACCCTGTTCCCGGTTTAAGCATTTATGAACGAGCAAATTATGACCGGCTTTCACTCCAAAAACTTGCTAAGCAAATAAATCCTGATATCATTCTCTGTTCAGGATGGATAGACAAAGAATATCTGCAAGTCTGCAAAGTTTTCAAAAAGCGAATTACCACTGTTTTACTCCTTGATAACCAATGGCGAGGCGACTGGAAGCAAAAAATAGCCTGTTTTGCTTCTTTTCTATTGATAAAGCCATATTTCTCAAAAGCTTGGGTGGCGGGAAATTCCCAGTATTTTTTCGCTCAGAAACTCGGATTCAAATCTGAACGTATTTCTAAAGGCTTTTATTCAGCGGACACCAAGATCTTTCAAAATTGCTACGATTCTTCTTTTGCATCCAAAGAAAAATCTTACCCAAAAAGATTGCTATATCTTGGCAGATATGTTGATTTCAAAGGAGTTGAACTACTTTGGGACGTATTTTCAAAAGCAAAGAAAAACAAAGGCCTCGACTGGGAATTATGGTGCATCGGAACAGGTGAATTATGGGAAAAACGCCATGAAAACCACGGTATAAAGCATATAGGATTTGTACAACCCAATGAATTATGCTCGTATTTATCGCAATGTGGTGTCTTTGTATTGCCATCTCTAAAAGAACCATGGGGCGTGGTAGTTCAAGAAATGGCGGCTGCCGGATTCCCACTACTGCTGAGCAATAAAGTTGGCTCCGCTTCTGCCTACTTAGAAGAAGGTAAAAACGGCTTTTCGTTTGAAGCCGGAAACCTTGAAGATTTGCACGAAAAGCTCGACATGATTTTTCAAATGTCGGAACAAGAGCTCATACAAATGGGCAAAAAAAGCCATAAACTTGCCATTGCTCAGAATCCTGAACTTTGGACCAAAACGCTCCTGTCATTGATCTAAACTACTGGTGTTCTGTATCAGACAGAGTGATTTGCATTTATGATTTTAGTCATTTTCAGGTGGAAATAGCATAAATTCTATCTCAAAATCAGCATTTTATTATACCTTAGTGCCATGGCCAAAATACTAGTAACCGGTGGTGCCGGATTTATTGCCGGTGCACTTGCCGAGCGGCTTTCACGCAATCCAGCGAATGAAGTCGTAGTTGTAGATAACCTGGTTACAGGTAAGTCTGAAAACACAATACTCGGTAGGAATAACCTGCATTTCATCAAATGCGATGTCAATCATTTTGAAGATATTTCAGGCGTCTTTTTCAGCGGAAATTTCGACTACGTATTTCATTATGCCGCCCTTGTTGGAGTGCAAAGAACTCTCGAAAATCCGGTTAAAGTGCTGGATGATATAAATGGAATTAAAAACGTGCTTAATCTGAGTAAAAACACAGGGGTTAAGCGTGTTTACTACAGTTCTTCTTCAGAAGTATATGGTGAGCCGGTTGAAATTCCCCAACATGAATTAACCACTCCACTGAACTCAAGATTGCCTTATGCCATTGTTAAAAACGTGGGAGAAGCTTATCTCAGAGCTTATCAGCAAGAGTACGGACTAGAATATACAATTCTTCGATTCTTCAATACTTATGGCCCCGGTCAAAGCGAAGATTTTGTGGTTTCTAGGTTTATTCGGGCTGCCCTCAATGGCGATCCACTCATGGTTTATGGCGATGGTTTACAAACCCGCACTTTCCTATTTATTGATGATAATATTGAAGCCACAATCCGCATTTTTGAAGATCAAAAATACCTAAATGATGTAGTGAATATAGGTTCCGATATAGAAATCCATATTATCGATCTGGCAGCCGCAGTAATACAATCTGCAAGTGCAATGAGTGTTATAAAACATTTGCCTCCGCTCACAGAAGGTGATATGACGCGCAGAAGACCTGATATTACTAAGATGAAAAATGTACTCAAGCGCGAGCTCATGCCACTTAATGAGGGACTGGCTTCAGTAATTGAAGCCTGGAAAAGCAAAATTCATGTGCGGGATTAGTGGGATTTTCGGACTGGAAGGACTCTCCGATTCTGAATCAATCATCTGTTCCATGAATGCTGCATTAGCCCACAGAGGGCCGGATGCAGAAGGACATTGGATGGGGAAGAATCTTGCCCTTGCTCATCGTCGTTTAGCCATTATCGACTTGAGTGATGAGGGCAAACAACCCATGAGCAATGCCGATCAAAGCGTTATTCTGGTGTTTAACGGCGAAATCTATAATTATCTTGAGCTTAAAGAAGAACTGAAAGATTATCCTTTCAGAACCCGCACCGATACCGAAGTCATTATTGCAGCTTGGAAAACCTGGGGTGTAAAATGCTTACAAAAATTCAATGGTATGTTTGCCTTTGCTCTTTGGGATGAGCAAAAACAAACTCTTTTTATTGCGCGCGACAGAATGGGCATCAAGCCTCTCTACTATACCTATCAAGGACAATCCATTTTATTTGCCTCCGAAATTAGATCGCTTCTAGCGAGCAATCTTGTGCCGCGAAAAATGGATCATAATGCTTTGGTCGATTACTTGCGTTATCAAACGGTTCATGCTCCTCAAACCATCCTTAAAGATGTGTTGATGCTAGAACCCGGTCATTACATGCTCATACAGGATGATGACGTTCAAATGCGCTGCTATTGGGATGCCAGCAGAGATTATGACCGAAGTGCCATTGATCTTTCCCGATCAGAGGTTAAAACAAAAATCAGAGAATTACTCGCCGACAGTGTTAGCTTGAGAATGAGAGCTGACGTACCATTTGGAGCGTTTTTATCTGGTGGTATCGACAGCAGTAGCATTGTTGCGCTAATGTCTAAATCGAGCCCACATCCGGTAAAAACATTTACGGTTTCCTTTAATGAACAAGACTATTCTGAAGCTGAATTTGCGGGCTTGATTGCCAAAAAATTTAACACAGATCATACAGATATCAGACTTAGCGCTGATGATTTTTTAAATACATTACCTGCCGCTTTAAAAGCAATGGATCACCCTAGCGGAGACGGTCCCAATACATTTGTGGTTTCAAAAGTAACCAAGGAAGCTGGGGTCACAATGGCTTTGAGCGGTTTAGGTGGCGATGAATTATTTGCAGGATATCCGGTATTTAAGCGTTCGGTTGATTTATTGGACAAAAAGTGGCTGATGACCTTCCCCAAACCTTTGAGGAATTTTGGAACTACCATGCTCAAAAAAGCCAAGCCCGGAGCAGCCTCTGAAAAAATTGCTGCCTTGTTGAATCAAGATTATCTTGATCTGGAATTTTCTTATCCACTTTCCCGACAAACGCTTCTTGATGTCCATATTTCAAAATTATTGAACACCAATGAATTGCCTGTAAATGCAGTGCAAGAAATTCTGAAAAATGAAACATCTTTCGGCAAATCAGGATTTGAACTTCCATTTCTCAGTAGAATTAGTCATGCTGAAATTAGATCATACATGCAAAATGTTTTGTTGCGTGATACCGATCAAATGAGCATGGCCAATGCCCTTGAAGTTAGGGTTCCTTTCCTTGATCACCGATTAGTTTCCTTTGTTTATGGGGTAGCTGATCAATTGAAATATCCACATTCGCCAAAACAATTATTAGTAGAATCCATGGGTGATCTGCTGCCGGCAGAGGTGGTTAATCGACCAAAAATGGGATTTACCTTTCCTTGGTCTATTTGGATGCGTAACGAATTAAAGCATCTTTGCACTGAAGCACTGGCTAAACTAGCTGATCATCCTGCATTTAATAAAGCAGAAATTAATAAATTATGGGATGCTTTTTTGAAGGCTGACCCCAGATATACTTGGTCGAGAATCTGGCACCTGGTGGTGTTGGCTGATTGGCTTGATAAAAATGGAATCGAGTAAAAAAAGACGAAAAATACTGGTCTTTATTGATTGGTACGAACCGGGTTTCAGAGCCGGCGGACCAATAAGATCAGTTGCTAATATGGTGAGGAGATTGCCATACGACTTTTCTATTGTTACCAGAAATCACGATCATCATGACACTACGCCCTATTTAGGTGTTCCAACTGGAAAATGGGTAAGAATGAGCGATAACGTGAGGGTTATTTATCTTGACAAAGAGCGATTGAGGGCAAAAACTTTTCAGAAGATTGCTAAAACAGAATATTTCGATCGGATTTACCTCAATTCCCTTTTCTCCTATTATTTTAGTATTATTCCGCTCCGAACTTTTGGCAAAGCTCGTCAACGAGAAAGAATAGTGCTAGCGCCGAGAGGCATGCTCAAAAAAGGAGCTATGAGCATTAAATCTCCAAAAAAGAAAATTTTCTTGTTGTTAGCCAAGTTAACAGGGCTCTACAAAGGCATTACTTGGCACGCTACTTCAGAGCAAGAAAAAAGAGAAATTCAAGAAGCTTTCGGCAAAAAAGTACGTGTTAAAGTTGCTCCCAATTTGGTAGCCATACCAGAAAACACTCCTCCAAAAAGGCCAAAAGAATCTGGTGTTTTGAGATTAGTGAGTGTTGCGAGAGTAAGTCCTGAGAAAAACATCCATGAATCGCTGAGATATCTCCATGATACCAGCAAAAAAGGCAAAATTGAATATCATATTTACGGTACTATTCAAGATGAAAAATACTTGGAACAATGCAAAAAAATTGCTGCCGGATTGAGTCATGTTGAAGTAAAATTTTTTGGTGCCTTAGAATACACCAATGTAGCTGCAACGGTTGCTCAGTATGACTTCTTCTACTTGCCAACATTGGGTGAAAATTATGGTCACGCTATTGTGGAAGCTTTACTCACCGGAACCCCCGTTATTATTTCTGATAAAACGCCATGGCGAAATCTGGAAAAGAAACGAGCTGGTTGGGATTTAAAAAATGACCGCATCCTTTTTAATCAGGTATTGAATCATTGCATGTCGCTCTCGGATAATGAATATCAGCTATTGTCTAGAGGTGCACTCTTGTTTGGACAGTCTATTGCAATAAATGAAGAAGAGTTCAAAAAGAACTTTAATCTATTTATCTGATGGAACAGGGGAAAACTAATCTCGCATCTTTCAGAAATGGCTGGTATAGACCCGGAGGCATTGTAAAAAGAATGCTCTGGACTCTTTTCAGTTCGCTCTTTTTTAGGCATTCTTTGGCTATAGGGAGTTATCATAAGATGTTGATCCTTAAACTCTTCGGCGCTAAAATCGGGAACGGGGTGATTATAAAACCTTCTGTTCAAATTAAATATCCATGGAAACTCAGCATAGGAAATCATACTTGGATAGGCGAGCATGTTTGGATCGATAATTTGGACCGTGTGAGCATTGCAGACCATTGTTGTATATCGCAAGGAGCGCTTTTACTTTGTGGAAATCACAATTATGGAAGTCCTGAGTTTGATCTGATCATTCATCCTATTGTGCTAGAAACCGGGGCTTGGGTTGGCGCAAAATCACTTGTAGCACCAGGGGTCATCATGCATTCACATAGCGTGTTAACAGCAGGCTCTTGCGCCACTACAGACCTTGTTGCTTATGGCATTTATCAAGGGAATCCCGCCAATCTTGTAAAAACCCGTATTATTAAATCTAGATGAAAATTTCGGTTATAACTATTGCCTATAACAGCGCCGAAACTATTAAGGATACCATAGAATCCGTTTTAGCTCAAGACTATTCTGATCTGGAATATATCATTGTTGATGGGGCCTCCAAAGATGCCACCATGGATATTGTAAAATCTTATGGCAACAGAATAAGTAAATATGTTTCAGAAAAAGATAAGGGTATTTATGACGCTATGAACAAGGGGATTTCTCTTGCAACCGGCGATATTATTGGCATCCTGAACTCAGACGACTATTACGCAGACTCCCGTGTTATAAGCGAAATTGCTGCAAAATTTGAAGAAAGTGGAGCAGATGGTGTGTATGCTGATCTCGTTTATGTAGATCGCGATCATTCCGAAAAAGTAATGCGGAAATGGATCGCAGGTCCATACCGCAAAGGCTTATTCAAAAAAGGATGGATGCCACCACATCCCACCTTTTTTGTAAAAAGATCTTGCTATATAAAGTTTGGCATTTACTCTCTTGAATTGCGCTCTGCTGCTGATTATGAACTCATGCTGCGCTTTATACACAAGCATGAAATCAAAGTAGCCTATTTACCCAAAATTATTACCCGGATGCGCCTTGGCGGGCAGAGCAATGTGAGCTTAAAAAACAGATTAAAAGCCAATATTGAAGATCGGAAAGCATGGAAAATGAATGGTTTAAAACCGTCCTATTTCACACTCATCCGAAAACCGCTTTCCAAATTGGGACAGTTCTTTAAGGCTGGCTGAGTGATTGTTTTCATTAATTGTGCTTATTTATTCTATCCCAATTCAATTAGAGAACCAACATCATAGAACGCAGATGACGCAGATTTGGCAGATTTCCGCGGATTAGATTGGTTATGGTTTGAACATTTTTTAACCTTCAATGAACATCTGTAAACAGATCAGATCTGCGAATATCTGCTGCATCTGCGTTCCATTATTCGGATTAGATCTGCTTAATCTGCGTTCCATTCCCCGGATCAGATCAGCGATATCTGCGTTCCATTATTTCATGCAGAATTTGATGACCCAACATTTGATTTAACAATGTGCCCTCATTATTAAGAAGTTCAGCAATCTTTTTTGGGATGTCATATTCTATGATCTTCAACCAGCAATTGCTCCATTCTTCTTATCACAATTTCTTGTACCTTTTTATATTGGAATTCAAACCACAGTTCAACCTCATCTTCATAGTCTTCAAGAATCTCTTCAAACGTTTTAAACGGCTTGTCGGAATTCCGATCCGCCAGCAATTTAGATTTGAGCTCATTGGAATCAGTTAAAGATTCAGCAAAATCACTCATAATAGCTTGAAATTCAGCATCACTTAGCATTTCAATCTCCACATAATCCGAAAAATTCTTATTGAACTCGGCAAGGTTTTCATCCCAGACAGTCCTATCAAAATCAATGTCTTCATCATCAGAAAGCAGAAATAAAGGCTCCGAACTTTTCTTGTTCCAATAACACTTCTGGCCCATGATCATTTCCTCAGCAATTTCTTCAATTTGCTCATCAGTTGCTCTTTTCATTAGTTTTATTTTACAGTTTATTCTTTGAAGGTAAAAAGATTTCTCTTTCTCCATCTGAAAATTCGAAAAAAAAAAACTGCCCTGAAAACAGGGCAGTTTTAAATTTCGTCAGAGCAAAGATTAGAATTTTGCTCTTGATTTTCTTCCAACACGGTTTTTCAACCAGCTATATTTTTTGCGATAGAAATTGCTTCTGCCTCTAATTACTTTACCAACGGTTAATTGAGTAGTTAAATAACTATCATTATGGGTAGGATCTCCTCTTTTAGCATCGAATCCGCCTACGTATTGATGGTCATAAATGGTACCCGATGAAGGATCATTTACATCATCAATCACGATTTGGCTAGTTTGGCTCGCAAAGGCTCTTGCTTCATCGCTTGGCAAAAGCGCAGGATCAGCATAAACAGTTGAAATATCATCAAGATAATCTGTGAATGTTGCTCTCCAACTCAATTCCCAACCCACTCTCCATTGCTTATTGAATGTATAGTACAAGCCAATACCTGCAGGAATAGCAAGACCAATAGCAGAATATTCCTTTTCCTGACCTTCCGTTCTGAATTCTCTCAGATTGTACCAAGTGTTATTGGCAGGAAGATCCGGATCAAGGATTTGTCCTTGTGGGTTGTGGTAAAAACCAGCAAGACCACCGAACAAGTAGATTTTAAAATCAGGATTGTAATAACCTCTTCCGCTAACGTCATTATCATAGTAGATCGTTAATTCTGCTCTCAAGCCGAGCTCCCAAAGCCGATTTCTGAAATTTAGATTTCTAGCAACACGAGCAGGATTGGTAGAAAGTGCGTCACGGTCACGAATATTTAAATAAGAGAGATTAGCGGCAACCGAAAGTTTTCTTGAAAAACGATAGCGACCATAGCCGCCCAGCGCTAATCGAGTCTGTTTGAGGTGCATATCCCACACAAAATCACGACGGGTTAGCTCCTTACCTCCGATATCACCGAGGTAGTTAGAACCACCGATGAGGAGACCGTAGTCTAATTTATACTGAGCTTCAACAGAGACTGTTAATACCGCCAGTACTAGGGTATATAGTATTTTCCTCATTCTAAAAGAGTAATTATCGCCACTTACAAGTGGCTAAAATATAGCTAAGCTACGGGAAATGCAAACCCATAGGCCGCAAATTTAACCTATTTTACGCAAGTCTTAGTAATGAGGTTTTAGAAAAGAATAAACATGAGTTTGAAATCAAACAGAATTTGCGAATTATTAGGTATACGAATACCGCTTATACAAGCCGGAATGATATGGTGCTCAGGATGGGAACTTGCCTCTGCCGTGAGTAATGCTGGGGCTTTAGGCATAATTGGAGCCGGATCAATGTACCCTGAAGTGCTGCGGTCTCATGTAAAATCCGCAAAATCCGCTACCAATAAGCCTTTTGCCGTGAATATTCCTTTGCTCTATCCACAAATCAAGGAGCTTATGGAAATAATAATTGAAGAAGGCGTAGAAATTGTGTTTACCTCCGCTGGCAACCCAGACACTTGGACCCAACATCTTAAATCGCAGGGAATCAAAGTTATACACGTAGTTTCCAGTGCAAAATTTGCAGTCAAAGCCGAAAAAGCCGGGGTTGATGCTGTAGTTGCAGAGGGCTTTGAAGCTGGAGGGCATAATGGACGAGAGGAAACAACAACACTTTGCCTCATTCCCCTTGTGAAAGATGCCGTTCAAATTCCAGTTATCGCAGCAGGAGGAATTGGAAATGGGAGATCCATGCTGGCTGCGATGATCTTGGGTGCAGAGGCCGTTCAAGCGGGCAGCAGATTTGTTGCTTCACATGAAGCTTCGGCTCATGATAATTTTAAAGCGTTAGTAATCAACACTGATGAGGGCGATACGCATTTAACGCTAAAAGAACTCACTCCTGTTCGCTTACTTAAGAACAAATTCTTTGAGGATGTTATGCATGCATACCAAAACAAAGCAAGCAAAGAAGAATTGGAATCACTTTTGGGAAGAGGAAGAGCTAAAAAAGGAATGTTTGAAGGTGATCTCATCGAGGGAGAGCTTGAAATTGGTCAAGTATCAGCACAAATCAAGCATATTATGCCAGCTTCTGAAATAGTAGCTGAATTTGAACGCGAATTTCTAGAAGCAAAAAACGAAGTAAACAATCATGACCGATTCAGGTTTAGAAGCAACCTTTAGGCTATTATATTTGTTTTAAAAATAGAATGCTGAAATAAGCGTTTTTTGCCATAGGGGCTTATCTTTGTCCTCCCAAATGAATAAACTGATCCTGAGCAATATAAAAATCCTGTTTATAGCGCTGGCCCTTTCGTTATGGTCAGGCTTGAGTGTTCATTCTCAGGCGCTTCAAACACCATCCATCACTTGCATTACGGTTAACGCATTCGGATTTGCTACCATTAACTGGACCCAACCTGCTGATCCTAATAGTGAATTCCTTAATTACCAGATATATAGCACCATTAATGGCATAGACTTTACCATCGTAGCTAACATCCCAAACTATAATACACTAAGTTACACTGACATCAATGCTGATGCACTTAGTGGACCCGCATGTTATCATATCCGGATAGAGTCTTTTGACGGTAATGTTCAATTATCTACAGGTTCGCCAACTGCATGCACTTTATTTCTTGATGTTCTACAGTCCAATCCGCTTGGAAACGCTGAGCTCGCTTGGAATGACCCCGTGAACAACCTTAATAATGCTGCCAATTTCATTATTTACATGGAATTTCCGGTCGGAGTGTGGAGCATTATTGCAAGCGTACCCGTGCAAGGTTTAAACTATTACGAGCATGAAATTAGCACTTGTGGCGCATGGCTTAATTTCAGAGTTGAAGTGAATTCAGGATTTGCCTGCAACTATACATCTAATGTTGATGGGGATTTTTTTAATGATACCACCGCCCCTCCTATCCCTCTTATTGAATCTGCATCGGTAGATAGCATTACGGGAAATGCTGTAATCTCTTGGGAGCCCAGCGCTGCGGCAGACACGG
>JBDNHP010000065.1:0-2762 GCA_041688765.1 Flavobacteriales bacterium | reverse complement strand
GTCCGGCATCACAATTTCGGTATATACGAGCACACCTGCTGAATTGTAAATGTCGAGGCTAATTTGTTCCTCCTCAAATTTTGAATCAATAATTAGATTGAAGGATCCTTGATTTGGATTCGGATAAAGCATGGTTTCATTAGCATCCGGAAATTTGATATTCGCTCTTTGCTCACCGGCATAAATCTCCTGACCTTCTGGCGGGGCGAATCCTCCGGCAATTTGGATTTGGCAAAATTGACCGTAGTCACCTTGTTGTTCTCCAACAAAGGGTTTTACACCTACTCTATAACAAGCGCCTGGAACGACAGTAATTTCTCCTAAATTGATTATTGGATCTGGGCTGTTTATCAGTTGAGCCGCACCAATCGGCGTAAAAGTGGGGTCGCCACATTGAATAGGAGCGAATTGCCAGATATAGTTAGTTGCATTTTGAACAAACTCACAAATCATATTCCCACCTACTCCAAGCACCACATTACAATATTGGGCCTCAGCATAAGTATATGGAAGAGGTCCGGTTATCATGAAACAACCGCCACCATAAGGTCCCCATTGACCGCAAATTTGGGCGCGCACTCTAACATTGTAAATTTTATTGTACCGCATTTGCGGAACGTCCGAAAGTTCGATTATACTTGATCCCGGCAGTGACAGTGCTGTAAAAACGGTATTACCATTATCTGTAGAGAATTCCCATCCAATAATTTGAGAGGCATTCAAATAAGCAACGGACATTACGCTTTGATAGATATCATAGGTTTGCCCACAACTTGCAGCTAGAATGGAAGTGTTTGGCTCTGACTCCATTATAATTGTAGAAGCTGAGCCATATCCGCACCATATACCTGCAATCATCACCCTACAGTAAACCTTGTAAGTTTTATTATAACAGATACCTGTAATGGTATTTAGATTGACTTGGGTAGAAATCCCATTGACTTCTCTAAAAAACTCTTCGCCTGAAGCTACACAAACCAGTTTCCATCCGGTTTTTTGAACAGGGCCAGGACTTGCAAAAAACTCTCGGGAAATTATTTCATTGATGCTGTATCCATTGCCTGAAGGGCCAAAATTGAGGTATTGAGGACGAAGAAATAGCTCAGGTATTTGTTCAAAACAAACATTGAAGTTTCCGGCTCCAGGTACATCATTTACAGAGTGAACCCGGATATGATAAGTTTGTCCTGTTATTAAGCCGTAATGAATCAATTCTTCCCCACCAATTCCTACAACATCATTAACACATTTAACATTAGCATTAGCGTTGGTGATGAGCTGAACTACAACATCAAATGCACTCGTAGTTACGGTAACTTTTATTCCAACAAGATCTCCTGGGACAGTAGGAGCGGGTGCAACAAATGTGTAAAATAAATCATCATCTGCAATTCCCGAACAGGCCGGAATTGCAGAAGCAGTTGCTGTGTTAACATTACCTGCATAACTATTACAGGCTCCGCAAGCCCCTAAGGTAATGTTTTGTGTTCCGGGATTGTCTTGTGAATACGCTGTGAATACAGCCGCACATAGAGACAGCAGCAGGACTAATAGTTGCTTCATTTTGCTTTGAACTATGAATGAGAACTAAAGGTAATTAAAATCCTTTAATATCCCGAATAAGAAATTAGATTATAGTTCCGGCGGCTATTGTTTCATTGCTGTGTTCGTCAATAAGAATAAAGGCTCCTGTATTGCGGTTCCTTGTATATCTGTCTGAAAAAATGGGCGATGTAGTTCTGATGCTTATTCTTGCGATATCATTGGCTGCAATCGACTTGTCTTCTTCATTTCGATGAAGGGTATTGATATCGAGCTTGTAAGTTATTGCTTTAATAACCGCTTTTACTTCGCGACTGGTATGTTTGAGAATATACTTTTTTCCTTGAACCGGACCGGTTTGATTGAGCCAACACACTAACGACTGCAAATCCTGACTATTTTCAGGTTGATTACCCGGCCTTACAATCATATCTCCTCGGCTAATGTCAATTTCATCAGTAAGCGTCATTACAACGCTTTGTGGTGCAAAGGCTTCTTCTAATTCCTCTTCCCCGCAATAGATTTTTTCTATCGTTGTTTCCAAACCAGCTGGCAAGACTAAAACTTTGTCGCCGGGCTTAAAAATTCCTCCGGCTATTCGTCCTGCATATCCTCTAAAATCATGAAATGCAGTGCTATGCGGACGAATTACATATTGCACAGGAAAACGACAATCGATTAAATTTTGATCAGAGCTGATATGTACTGTTTCCAAGAGATGCAGCAATGTTGAACCTTGGTACCAATTCATGTTTTCAGATCGGTTTACCACATTATCACCATTCAGTGCAGAAATCGGTATAAAATGGATGTCTTTAATGCCCAATTTTGCCGCAAAACGCTCGTATTCCAGCATTAATTCATTGTATCTACTTTCACTATAATCAACTAAATCCATTTTGTTGATACAAATCACCAAATGAGGGATTTGCAAAAGCGAAGCAATAAATGAATGCCGATGCGTTTGTTCTGTCAGTCCTTTGCGCGCATCCACCAAAATAAGCGCAAGATTGGCTGTAGATGCTCCGGTAACCATATTTCGGGTGTACTGAATATGGCCGGGAGTATCTGCAATGATGAACTTTCGTTTTGGGGTAGAAAAATAGCGGTAGGCCACGTCAATGGTAATGCCCTGCTCCCTTTCTGCTCTTAATCCATCAGTGAGTAATGATAAATCGATGTGTGCTAATCCCTTGCTTTCAGAAGCTTGAGCCACGCTT
>JBDNHP010000521.1:0-4589 GCA_041688765.1 Flavobacteriales bacterium | reverse complement strand
GAATGAAGCATCAAAACTAATATCGGAACTACTTCCGTTACTTTGATGAATTTCAACTGCGATTACATTATTTCCATTAATCAGAGCTACTTCAAGCAAGTACTGGTTGAGGTTCACTTCATCAGCTCCAGCAATGGCTTCCAAGGCAAGTGTTTGTGTGTCAATGTAACCTTGAGGTAAATTATTACGCGCTATTTCATTGCCATTCAGGTAAACTACCATGCCATCATCTCTCCGAACATTTAGCACACAACTTTGAGGAAGATCTGCATCACCTGTAAATTCAAATGTTTTTCTGAAATAAGTTGTGATGTATTTATTTCCGGGGTCTGGCCCATAAGATACTGTTGTATTTTCATCCCCATCTCCATAACCGAATTCTGCATTTCCCGAATCCCAAATTGCATCATCAAAATCAGTGGTTTTCCAGTTGTCTCCGGGGTAACTGCCATCATCAAGATAATTCCAGGTTTCTTCAAGATTAAAAAGAGGTTGAGAACCATAATTAGACCAACCTTCGAATACATATCCAGGATTGGGTTTAGCAATTAAATTCAAAGGCATTTCACTGAAGTAAGGGCCATTCCAAGGGCTGCCTGGAATTTTAAATTCATTTATTTTAATGGTCCCGCCATTATTCGGTAAACTAGCAGTGCCAATTGATACGATTGCGTTAAGGTCGAATGTTGATTGTAAATCAGCCATCATAAATGATTGACGGGAAAGCGCAAATGTTTTAAGAGCCTCTACTTGTTGTTCCCAAAATTCGACATTGGGCATGGCATCACCGTAGGGAGAGGTAGTTCCGAGGTAACGTTCAACATGGTAGTCAATTTCAGGAATTAGTGGGTTCTGAAATTGATCAACAAATTTGTTTACACGCAATGGATGATATGTTGTGTAAATATGATCAGCAAATCTTTGAGCAAAATAATTGGCGTAGTTTTCATTTTGAAAAATATGCTGCAGCCAAAGCCTTGCATAATCATAATTATTGCCTTGAGGAATAGAAAAACCATTGATTGGGTCATTGGTACTTCCGGTAAATCCTCTATCGAGATCACCGAAAATAAACTGCCACTTCCCATCATCATGCGGTTTCCATAACAATACATTGTGTCCCCAACTACTGTTACTGCACCACATTTCTGAAATCCAGTAATCTGTAAAGTTTTCTAAATCCACGACTTCAGCGAGTAGATCAAAATTTTGCAGTATGCTAAGGTCAGTGTTGAACAAAGCATTCATATATTGGTATTGTAAATCGGATCCTTCCTCTACTTCACCATCGTTGGCAATTATGTCAAAGCTGCCTTTTGGTAATCCGTAGGCTGATACAATGGTTTCCGCATTGCTCCTGGAGCGCATGTTGTGAATGCCCATGTATTCGCCATTGATAAAAACAATGCATTGTCTGAATCCCTGTTTAAATACCGGACCATTTTCCTGTGTCAGTGATTGGCATAAACCATCTCGAAAAAGGGTAAATGACCAATCGCTGCCACTTGCCCTCAATATAAATTCATCGTAGGAGTAGCGCTCTCTATCGTGAAAAATAGGGTAATCCAAATTGCCTGTGCCATACTGATTTCGGAAATAGATGCCAAGCATTTTTTGAGGTAATTGCCAGCTATACAATCCATTTATTTTAACCCCGGCTTGAAGATTAAAAACAGCTTGATTATTACCATCATTTTCAAAAAATTCAATATTGAGAGGGTGTTCCCATTCTGGCTTGAAATCCTGCACGTACAATCCAATTTCTGGATCCCAAAAATTTGCCGGATCTGAAACTAGGGATACTACCGGAAGTGCTCTTTCGGTAAGTGTTTCATCGAAAAAATAGGAGTTGGTGATTACGGGTCCAGGAATCTTCCCAACTTCAAAAACTCTTGCTCTTATAAATTTTGTGGTATCTACTAAGATTGGCGAAGCATAAATCAGATCGTTTTCTGTTGGGATTCTTCCATCTTCTGTGTAGTGAATTGTTCCGGCAAATGAACTCAATTGCAAGCTTAGAGGGCTGCTATAGAATCCGCCTTGTTGCGTAAAGTTAGGCTGGTAATATGTGATACCATCATAAGGTGTGGAGTTATTGTTACTCTCACCCGGACTTGGTTGCAAAAACCATTTCCAGTTCGGATCGGCATCAGTTTGTCTCCCATAACTTACATCTGTTTGCTGCAATGAGTAAGTGATGCCGTCAACCAATTCTAATTCCGGATTATACAATCCAATTTCTTCTCCATCACTCAATAATTTGAAAATGGTATGAAGTCCTGTGTCAGCGCCATCTGCCCAAAAGACAATAAAATCATTGCCTTGAATAAGGGTGTTGTTTGGTATGGTCCATTTAACGGTGTCGCTAAGATTGTCGGTTAGAAAGTAAGCCCCAAGATTAACGGCAAATGGAGATGCATTGTAAAATTCAATCCAATCAGCGCTTTCATTAAAATCTGGATCTGTTATCACAGAAGAGTTTGCCGCCATAAACTCATTTATATACAACTGAGCATTGGCAACAATTGAGCTCAAGCCAATAAGCCCGGCAATAAGAAATCTATACATGGTTCAAGGCAATGAACTTGAAAGGTAAAATTATTTTATCGAAATCAGCAATATCATATTTGCTGATAAATATCATGCTTTTGGGGGCCAGTCATTGCAAGCAAAATCAACAAGACTTTTAATCACATACATCACCAAACACAGCGAGAAATCCAAGTAGGTCATTGCTGTTTATAATACCGTCATCATTTCCGTCAAACAGACAATTATTATCACAATTAAAAGCACATGAAGCATCATCAATAGTGGCTTGTGGATTGTAGTTGATTGCAGCTTCGTAAATACAACCCGGAACTACGCAAGAACCATCATCTATGGTTGCCAAAGGGTTGTAATTGTTGGCTTCCGGGTTAGTGCAGCCTGCAAGTTCCCCGTCTGATTCATAATTGCAAAAAACATCATTTAATGCTGATACAAGTGGAGTAGAAGCTACGATTCCAGACCCTGGTAATGTTTCAATATAATCCCCGGTAATTTCCCAAATTATGCAACCTCGTAAATTGAAATCTACGGTGTATTCTGCTTTTTTCCTGATGCTTTCTTCATTATCAAAACTCACAAATGAATTTGAATTATTACCTATTAAATACGGAACTTTTGCTACATCATCCCAGTATTCTTCGAAGTTGCCCATTTGAAGAAGAATATTGTAAAACAGAGGTGTTCCATCATCATTGCCGAAATGCGCATAGTCCGGATTACCATTACCATTTCCGAATAAAGTTGGAGGCCCATTACTCATTTGTGACCTGCCATAAAAAGGCATTCCGATATTGATTTTATCGGGAGATACATTGTATTCATTGAGCAAACTTTGGATGGATGCGTTGCAATTGAAATCAGGATCACTAGGGCCGGAATAAAATATAGGTGAATTATGATTGAGTTGAGTGTCCCAGCTACCGAAATAGTCATAGGTCATTATATTAAACATATCAAGCAAAGCACTTAAATTCTCCCATTCGTAATTGGCCTGATGCTCGGGTGCAGCGCCGATAGCGGCAGATATTAATAATTCTCTTCCTATTTCCGGCTCAATTGCATCAAGTTCATTTCGTATTTCCTGAATAAGCAGAGTGAAATTAGCTTTATCAGCCGGTGTGCCATTATGAACTGCATATCCGGGATATTCCCAATCGATGTCAACGCCATCTAAATCATAGAGTTCACAAATCAAAGCGCATTGGGATGCGAAGTTTTGTCGTTTGACCGGATCCGCTGCAATGGAAGGGAACAAACTGCTCAATGTCCATCCTCCCAGAGACACCAACAATTTAACGCCGTTTGCATGAGCGTAATCGGCTAGACTCGTGTTGGGCAAATGGTAATCCGAATTACCGAGATCGTACGAACTTTCATATCCGGCCGGTGCTACTGCCCAATTAATATTACCCAGCAAAATATTTTTATCTCCCCAAGGATCATTTACATTCAAATTACCATTGGCTTCCATATCCAGAAAGGCGTATTGGATAATGCTGTATTGGCTGTAGTCGATGCTCGTTGGACTCACAAGTTGTGATCGATCATACCACTGCCATCCGGGGTAGTATCCAACAACTTCCTTACATGTTTGAGCAGAACATATTTTACTAAACAAAAGTGCAAGCAGGATAAGACTTATAAAGGATTTATTGATTTGCATAGCTGGCAAATATATGAAATTGAAGATTCTATTTATTGATACGAAAAGCAACCTAATAGGAGATTAGTTGGTCTTTGAATTGGAAGCAAATTTAAATCATGAAAATAAAACTATTTATCACGCTTATACTTAGCGTTTGGTCACTGAGTTTTTATGCACAATGCGAAAGCGTGAACACATTTACGATTGTTGCAACTTGTCCCGGTGAGGAAATATCCCTTTCTGCTTTATTAAATTTAAATGCTTGTCCGTAATTGTGCCACTGCGTAAATAGGTTACGTTCTGCCCACTGTACTTTGCTTGAAAATACTAGCATTATGACATTCGAGCAATTTATCAAACTGATTCCAAATGAATCAAAGGCAGTTGAATTTTG
>JBDNHP010000064.1:0-7059 GCA_041688765.1 Flavobacteriales bacterium | reverse complement strand
GACGGAAACCGAAAAACGCTTTGAGCAAAGAGACAGCCTGAAATCTTTATATGATGATTTGGGTGCGGAGTTGGCAGACTTGAACAAACTAATTGCTGAATCAGATACCACCATAGAGTTGCCTGGAGTTAGTTTATACAAAGTTATGCTAGGTCCGTTTGAGCATCACTTTAGTGTTCAGGCAGGACTAGAAGCAGAGTACAATGCTCTTGTTTTTCCTGAAATAGCAGGGGTTGTGAAGAACATTTATGCAAAAGAGGGAGAAAAAGTAAGCAAAGGACAAAAACTTTTTCAACTCGACACTGAGTTAATCCGAAAGAGCATCCAGGAAGTTCAAACACAATACGATCTGGCAATAGATTTATACAATCGTCAAAAGAATTTGTGGGATCAAAAAATTGGATCTGAAATTCAATATCTCGAAGCTCGCACCCGAAAGGAATCGCTCGAAAACTCTTTGGCAACGCTCAATGAGCAGTTAAGTATGGGTATTGTGGTAGCGCCTTTCAGTGGAGTGTTGGACGAAATAATTCCGCGTATCGGAGAAATGGCTAATCCTGCAATGCCCGTGGCCCGTGTTATTAATATGTCTGAGCTTTATTTGAAAGCGGAAGTTTCAGAAAGTTATATCACATCAATTAAAGAGGGAATGAAAGTAGAAGTAATATTCCCTGGAATAGACACGTTAACTGCAAGAATCAGCTGAATTGGAGATTTTATTAATCCGGAAAATCGCTCCTTTAAAGTGCGAGTTGATTTGAAAGAATCGAATGATTATCTCAAGCCTAACTTACTAGCAAACATTACCATCTGCGATTACAAAAATGACTCTACAATTGTGCTCCCGGCAGGTATGATTCTCGAGGATTTTGAAGGTCGAAGCTATGTATATGTATCCAAAGCGTCAGAAGGTGAAGGTGAAATTACCAAGCGAATTGTGCAACGAGGACTTGTAGCAGAAGGATTGTCTCAGATTACATCAGGCCTAGAGCCGGGAGATTTGGTGGTTGACAAGGGAGCAAGAAAAGTGAGTGATGGCGAGCGGGTGAGAATTTTAAGCACAGAGAGCAAAAAGCCATTAGCAGTAACACCCCAAAACTAAGAGTAAATGCAAGCGAACAATGATTCCGGCGAAAACCGGAAACCTAGCGAAGTGCTCAAGGAGTTTGGCCTTTCGAGCATTTCAATAAATAACAGAACAACCGTTTTTGTTATTACAGCCATCATATTAATTGCGGGAATTATTTCATATGTGCAAGTGCCGAAGGAAAGTTTTCCTGAAATAATAGTGCCAGAAATTTATATTGGAACGGCCTATCCTGGAAATTCTCCCCAAGATATAGAGAAGCTTATTACACGGCCTTTAGAGAAGGAACTCAACTCCATAACTGGGGTTGATAAAATTACTTCTACTTCTACACAAGGATACAGCGCAATTCAAGTGAAATTCGACTTTAAAGTGTCGCCCACAGAAGCACTGCGCAAAGTGAAAGATAAGGTTGACATTGCGAAATCTGATCCTGATTTCCCTACTGACCTTCCTGCAGATCCGAACATTTTTGAAATGAATTTTTCGGAGCTCATGCCCGTGATGAATATCAATCTCAGTGGGGATTATTCTTTAGATGAGTTGAAGGAGTATGCAGAATTATTGGAGGAAGAAATTGAAGATGTTCCACAAGTTTCTAAAGTTGATGTTCGCGGAGTAATGGACAAGGAGGTAGATATCAGAGTTGATAATCTGCGTCTGGAAGCAATGAACCTGAGCATTAATGACATTTCTAGCGCTATTCAGCAAGAGAATCTGACGATATCAGGTGGAGACTTGAAGATCAGTGACTTTAGCAGGACCGTGAGCGTAAAGGGTGAATTTAGGGACATGGATGACATCCGAGATATTATAATAAAACACGAAAAAGATAATATTGTATATCTCCGCGATGTTGCTGAGGTAAGCTTTATTGAGAAAGAAAAGGAAAGTTACGCGCGCGAATATCTTAGGCCAGTAGTTACGCTTGATGTAATTAAGAGAGCCGGTGAGAATGTGTTGGAAGCCTCTGCTTCAATTAATGAAATAATTGAAAAGGCAAAAAAGGAGGATTTACCTGCTAATCTGAGTGTTACAATAACAAATGATCAAAGCGACATGACAACCACACAGATTGACGAGTTGCAGAACAGTATCATTTTTGGGATGCTTTTAGTGGTGGCTGTACTTCTTTTCTTCATGGGTTTGAGAAACGCTTTATTTGTTGGTGTGGCCATTCCTCTTTCCATGTTTATGTCATTTATGATATTGAATGCCATGGGAATCACATTTAATATTATGGTGTTATTTTCATTAGTTATTGCTTTAGGTATGTTGGTAGATAACGGAATTGTCGTCGTTGAAAACATATACAGGCTTCGAACTGAAGGCATGAATAGTATTGACGCATCCAAATACGGAGTGGGCGAAGTTGCATGGCCTATTATTGCATCCACGGCAACAACTTTGGCGGCATTTTTACCTCTTGTTGTGTGGCCGGGAATGATGGGTGAATTCATGAAGTATTTGCCCATTACACTTATGATAGTTTTAGGTTCTTCCCTTTTCGTGGCATTGGTGATTAACCCTGTACTTACAGCGGTATTTATGAAAGTGGGCGATATTGAAGTCAATAAAAAGAAGGCCGTCAAAAGTGTTATAATTTTCAGTGGAATAGGTCTTTTGTTTTTATTGCTTGGTATAAACTGGTTGGGGAATCTTTTAATTATTGGTGGACTTGTTGGATTACTAAACACCTTTGTGCTTACACCTGCAGCAAATCGTTTTCAAGCTGGATTTTTACCCAAATTGGAAGCGGTCTACGAGCGTTTCCTTTCATTTTATTTAAAAGGCAAGCGCCCGGGTTATTTATTTGTGGGAATGTTCGGGATGTTGTTTTTATCATTCGCTTTATTGAAAGTATTTCCGCCCAAAGTGCTATTCTTCCCGAACAACGAGCCTCAATATCTTAACATATTTATTGAAAAGCCCATTGGTACCAATATAGAAACTACCAATGAGATAGCAATGGAAGTAGAGGAAATTGTAATTAATGCTCTCAATGATGATAAATTTCTGGGTCTAAATCCTGAAACAGGACAAAAGGAGCAATACCTCGTTTCCTCTGTTATAGGACAGGTTGGCAATGGTACCAGTGATCCAAGTCAGGGTCCGGTTTTAGGAAATACTCCCAACAAGGCGCGGATCACAGTGTCTTTTGTAAAATTTCAGGACCGAAAGGGGGTTAAAACAAATGAGGTGTTAAATCATCTAAGGGAAGCTTTGAATGATTATCCAGAAGCTGATATTGTAGTAAACAAGAATGAAGATGGCCCACCACAAGGGGCACCAATAAATCTTGAAATACGTGGCGACAATTATGACTCTCTGATGGTTTACGCTGAGTTCCTAAAGTCGTATATTAATTCGATGAATATTGGTGGAATAGAGGAATTAAAGGTAGATGTTAATAAGCAGAAACCGGAAATGCCATTGACCATAGACCGCGATAAAGCACGTCGATTGGGACTTTCTACTTTTTCTGTGGGTGATGCGATTCGCACCGCTATTTTTGGAAAGGAAGTGTCCCGTTACAAGCAAGGTGAAGATGATTATCCTATTAATATCCGTTTCAAAGAAGATAATCGATATTCTGAGGATGC
This sequence comes from Flavobacteriales bacterium, assembly GCA_041688765.1. GTDB lineage: Bacteria > Bacteroidota > Bacteroidia > Flavobacteriales_D > Sanyastnellaceae > JBDNHP01. Next base: position 3,369 of record JBDNHP010000064.1, on the reverse strand, counting down.
CTTGCTAAATCAGAAAATCACATTCAGAGATCAGAGCACGGGCAGGATTAAACAAGTACCAATTTCTTCTGTCGCCAATTTTGAACGCACGCAAACATTTAATGCAGTGAAGCGGAAAAATCTTGATCGAATAATCACTATTTCTTCTAACGTGCTGGAAGGTTATAACGCAACTGAGGTAGTAGATAATATTAAATCGAACCTTCAAGGTCTGGAACAAAAGCCTGGAATTCAATGGCAATTTACCGGGCAGCAGGAAGAACAAGCTAAAGAAATGGCGTTCTTGTTTACGGCATTATTGATAGCGGTTTTTCTGATTTTCCTTATCATAGTGGCTCAATTTAATTCTGCTTCAACGCCTACCATTATTATGTTTTCGGTAATTTTCTCGCTTATCGGAGTATTTCTCGGATTGGTTATTTTCAGAATGGAGTTTGTAATTATCATGACCATGATCGGTATTATTAGTTTGGCGGGAGTTGTGGTAAATAATGCCATTGTACTTATAGATTATGCCAATCTGGTTATTGCGCGTCGCAAAGAAGAACTTGGCATTCTGGAACATGAAAGGCTTTCATTGAATGAAGTAAAACTTGCGATTGTGAGGGCGGGCAAAACAAGGTTAAGACCAGTAATACTTACGGCCATAACAACCGTTCTTGGATTATTGCCTATGGCTGTTGGTCTCAATATTGATTTCGTTTCTTTCCTCGATAATTATGACCCGAAAATTTATGTTGGAGGAGATAATAACATCTTCTGGAAACCAATGTCATGGGCCATTATTTGGGGATTAACATTTGCTACTTTCCTCACTCTGGTTGTGGTTCCTGCGATGTATGTATTATTGAATTGGATTAAATATCGATACATATACAAAAACGTAAGTAATATCGAAGCCTAGGTGGATTTTTCGTTTTGATTTGGACATGGTGGAAACGGGCAATTGCCCGTTTCTTGTATATGGAGACCGGCAATGGCCCGTCTCTCATTGGGCCCATTTCATGCGCCTCCTTTTCATTAACTTTGCGACTTTATTTGTTTGCCGAATATCATGGAATATAATTTTATTGACGTAGAAAAAAAATGGCGTAAAAACTGGAAAGAGCGCCATACCTATAGAGTTACGGAGGATCAAAAAAAGCAGAAATACTATGTGCTTGATATGTTTCCTTATCCCTCTGGAGCCGGCTTGCACGTTGGTCACCCATTGGGTTATATAGCTTCCGACATTATTGCAAGATACAAGAGGCATCTTGGCTTCAATGTTTTGCACCCGATGGGTTATGATTCCTTCGGATTGCCGGCTGAACAATATGCTATGCAAACCGGACAGCATCCCGCAATTACTACAGCCCAAAACATTGAACGATACCGAGAACAACTCGATAAAATAGGGTTTTGCTACGATTGGGAGCGTGAAGTGAGAACTTCTGACCCTGAATATTACAAATGGACCCAATGGATTTTTTCTGAATTATTCAATTCATGGTATAACAAAGACACAGATCGGGCAGAGCTAATTTCTAATCTTATCCAAAAACTAGAGGAGAATGGCACGTATAATATCAATGCCGCAATTGATCAGGATTGGTACAAGCGTTTAAATTCAGAACATTTCCCGTTTTTTGGGCCCCATTTTTCTGGTGAAATTAGCGCCACTGATTGGAATTCTTTTTCAGATGTGCAAAAAGAGCGTATTTTGATGCATTTCAGATTGGCTTATCTCGCTGATTCTTGGGTAAACTGGTGCCCAGCATTAGGAACAGTTTTAGCCAACGATGAGGTAAAAGATGGTGTTTCCGAAAGAGGAGGACACCCTGTGATACAAAAGCTAATGAAGCAATGGAGCTTGCGTATTTCAGCTTATGCACAGCGTTTAATTGATGATCTGAACACGATAGATTGGAGCGAAAGCATTAAAGAAATGCAGCGCAATTGGATTGGCAGATCGGAAGGGGCAAGGGTATTGTTTGCTCTTGAAAATAGAGATGAAAAAATAGAGGTTTTTACCACTCGACCCGACACTATTTTTGGCCTTAGTTTTATGGTGCTCGCACCTGAAAATGAATTGGTAAAATCCATCACTTCTGGAGAACAAAAAGCACAAGTGGAAGCCTATGTTGAGCAGGCAATGCGCAAAACTGAACGCGATCGTCAGGCCGATGTTAAAACGGTTAGCGGATGTTTTACCGGAGCCTATGCTATTCATCCATTCAAAGGAAACAAAATCCCGGTTTGGATTGCTGATTATGTATTAGCCTCTTATGGAACCGGAGCTGTTATGGCGGTTCCTGCAGGTGATGAACGCGATCATGCTTTTGCCAAACATTTTGGACTGGAAATCCCTGCTATTTTTCAAAACATTGATGTAAGTATGCAAGCTTGCAGCGATAAATCTGCCATTCTTTGCAATAGTGACTTTTTAAATGAATTAGATGCTTATGCAGGAATTAAGCGTTGTATTGCTGAATTAGAGAAGATGGGAATTGGAGAAGGAAAAGTAAATTTCCGTCTTCGCGATGCGGTATTCAGCAGACAACGATATTGGGGCGAACCCTTCCCTGTTTATTATAAAAATGATTTGCCTTATTTACTCCCGTTTGAGGATTTACCGGTTAGTCTTCCTGAAGTGGATAAATACCTACCAACAGAAGATGGAGAGCCGCCACTAGCAAGGGCTAAAGATTGGCAGACCAAAGAAGGATACCGCATGGAAGCCAACACCATGCCCGGTTGGGCAGGATCGAGTTGGTATTTCTTGAGATATATGGATCCCAAGAATCCAAATCAATTTGTGTCAGCAGAAAAAGCGGAGTATTGGAAACAAGTTGATTTGTACATGGGCGGTGCTGAACATGCCACAGGACATTTATTATATTCAAGATTTTGGACTAAATATTTCTTTGATAGGGGATGGATTAAGTTTACCGAACCATTTGCTAAAATGATAAATCAAGGAATGATTTTGGGAAGGTCGAGTTTTGTATATCGTCTCAAAGATGCTCCAGTGAATACTTTTATTTCCAAGGATTTAGTAGTTGACCAAGATGTTCAACATTTGCATGCGGATATTGACTTGGTAGAGAACGATATTCTTAATATTGATAAATTTAAAAAATGGAGACCTGAATTTGCTGATGCCGAGTTCATTTTAAACGATCAAGGAAAATATGTTTGTGGTGTGGAGATTGAAAAAATGTCAAAATCCAAATACAATGTTCAAACTCCTGACGACCTTGTAGAACGCTATGGCGCTGATACTTTACGTTGTTACGAAATGTTTCTAGGTCCGGTTGAGCAACATAAACCTTGGGACACTAACGGAATTAGTGGAGTGCATAATTTCCTTAAGAAACTATGGAAACT
>JBDNHP010000520.1:0-8021 GCA_041688765.1 Flavobacteriales bacterium | reverse complement strand
CAATATGGGGAACGATTCTGAACTTGCTTACAGCTTCAGCTACCATCAGCGTGATATCACATAATTCTTCCGATGTAGGGTTCAGATTTACGGTAGTATCTGCAAAAAACACTGGGCCTCGTGTAGTTTGAAGAATATACATTCCCGCTACCTTATGCACTTCATTTTGCAGTCCAATAATTTGAAGTGCAGGCTGAATTACCCTTCTGTAATTTCGAGTAATCCCCGAGACAAGCGCATCTGCAGCACCTGATTCCACCATTGCAGCGCCAAAATAATTGCGCTCTCGCATGAATTTCTTTGCCTCGAAAAGAGTTAAGCCTTTGCGCTGGCGCTTTTGATAAAACAGCTCAGCAAACTGAGATCTCCGTTTTTCTTCTTTAGCGTCTTTAGGATTGATGATTTCAACACCTGCCAGATCAAGTTTATTCTCTTTGATCATGCTCAAAATCTTGTCCTTTTCACCCATAGAATAGGAATAGCTATGCCCTCATCCTTGGCAAGTTCGGCCGCCTTTAGTATTTTGTAATGATCAGCTTCAGCAAATACAACTCGTTTAGGTGATTTTGTTGCTCTTTCAGTAATCCCCCTAATGAGTTTGTTATCATGACCTAATCTCTTTTCAAGCTCTTGCAAATAGGCGTCCCAATCGTGAATAGGCTTTCTCGCAACTCCAGACTCAATTGCTGCTTTGGCAACCGCTGAGGCTACCCACGAAATAAGGCGATGGTCCAAGGATTTGGGGATAATTAATTCCCGGCCAAAGCTCATATTTTTTTGCCCGTAAGCCTCATTTACTTCCGCCGGAACTGGTTCCTTGGCAAGAGATGCTATGGCCCTAACGGCAGCCATTTTCATTTCTTCATTAATTTGAGAAGCTCTCACATCGAGCGCACCACGGAAGATATATGGAAAACCAAGAACATTATTGACTTGATTGGGATGATCAGATCGACCAGTTGCCATCACAATATCCTTGCGACTTTTCATTGCAAGATCGTAAGAAATTTCAGGGTCCGGATTTGCCAAGGCAAAAACGATAGGATCGCTAGCCATGGATTTAATCATATTTGAATCTACAATATCCGCAGTAGACAATCCGAGGAATACATCAGCATCTTTCATTGCCTGAGCTAGGTCTAATTCTGGACCTTTCTGAGCAAAACTGGCCTTTCTTATATCGAGATCTTTTCGATTCTTATGAAGAAGTCCCTTGCTATCGAACATGAAAATATTCTCTTTTTTAGCTCCGAGCAATAAATAGAGATTCAGACAAGAAATAGCTGCAGCCCCTGCTCCGCTTACAACAATTTTGACTTTCGCTATTTTTTTGCCGGTTAGTTCCAGGGCATTTAAGAGCGCTGCAGAAGAAATGATCGCCGTGCCATGCTGATCATCATGCATAACCGGAATGTCGAGTTCTTCTTTAAGTCTTTTTTCTATTTCAAATGCTTCCGGGGCTTTAATATCCTCTAAATTAATTCCTCCAAAGGTTGGGGCGATTGCTTTTACAGTGGCAACAAATGTTTCTACATCCGTTGCATCAACTTCAATATCAAAAACGTCGATATCAGCAAAGATTTTGAAAAGGACTGCTTTGCCTTCCATTACTGGCTTTGCAGCTAAAGGCCCAAGATTTCCGAGTCCTAACACTGCGGTTCCATTGGAAATAACGGCAACTAGATTTCCCTTGGTAGTGTATCTATATACATCCTCAGGATTGCGCGCTATGGCTTTACATGGCTCTGCAACCCCCGGTGAATATGCCAAAGACAAATCTCGTTGGGAGCTATAGGGTTTAGTTGGTAAAACCTGAATCTTACCTTTTCTGCCTTGTTCATGGTATTCAAGCGCTTCTTTCTTCCTGATGGTTCCCATTTAGTATTGCTGATTAAAGGACGGCAAAGATAGGACAATGGAAGTAAGCAAATAAAAAGGCTCCGGATTGGAATCCGAAGCCTTCTCATTATTGAAAATAGAACTACTTATTTCGAAACAACAAATTGATCAGAAGCAATTATTTGATTGCCTGATTGAAGACTATATATGTATAGGCCTGATGCAAATTCAGCAGCATCAAACATAACAAATCCACGATTTGCATTGAGGTTCACTTCCTTCACTACAGAGCCCATTACATTTCTGATCACGAGCAAGGTATTTTGGTAAGAAGATCCAAGTTCGAACTCAATATTGAAACTATCCTGAACCGGATTTTGACCATTCAGTGATAATACAGCGCGTTCCTTTTGTTCTGAAAAACCAACCACACATTCTGCATCAACCGCAAATCTAACTTCGATGCAAGTTGTCCAAGTATTATCTTCTGCATCAAAAAAGCAGTAGTTTATATGAGAGCAGCCTGCGTTTTCGAGGTGATTATAATAACCTACAAACCCAACAAGATCATCGGCTAGAATAGTTTGACCTGCGGTCATTTCATTAGATAGGAATGAAATGTTATCATTATAATCATAACACACCCCGCCCCAACAGAAGCGATTTTGGCTTCCTGGAATTACATCAATTAACTGACGATAAACTTTAATGGTGCGGGTTGAACCTGATGCATTAATAACATCAAGGTGAGTTTTTAACTCAGCGTGATCAGGATTTGAAAGAGTTCCTGCATAAATAAGATCTCCAGTAACCGTAACAAGCTGGGCACTAGCAAAGCCTTGCACCAAAACGGTAAAAAAAGATAAGAGTAATATTCGTTTCATATATATGTGTATTCACAAGTTTGACAGCTAAGATACAATTAATACTACGCTTTCCCCCCTCAATTGTTGAATCCCATTCTATAGCAATCCATTCCTGTATCGTTAAAAAAAAACAAAACAGCTACTTTGGGAATCCAATATAAGAACATTGAAAGAAACAACAAATAAGAAACTTATCTAGTAAATAAACTGAACTTATTAGTTTGATTTTCAGTTATTTATAAAAATTATGACCGCTATGCTCTTTGCTAATCTCAGATCAAAAACACCGCTTAAACTAGTGTGTTAAAACTACAATACTATTTTTGTACAAGGGTTTAGGGTTTCCATTTTCAGAATAAAAAGGTCAAAAGAACAGTGGATATATCGTTATCTTTACTTCCTATTAACAAAACCCGCAAACGATATAAGTAAACTTACACCTATGAAAAAAGTTCTACACGCAGTAGCAGGTATTTTCGCAGCTCTAACGCTTAGCATATCTGCTGAAGCGCAGTTGGCAAATGGAAGTATCGCTCCAGATTTCACACTTACCGACTTAGACGGTAATTCCCACACACTATATGACTATCTTAATGATGGTTATACTGTATTCATCGACTTCTCTGCTACTTGGTGTGCTCCATGTTGGTCTTATCACAATTCCGGTGCTCTTGAAGACCTTTACACTGAGCATGGCCCTGCAGGTATGGCTAACGTTGATATGAATACTACCGACGACGTAATGGTTTTCTTTATCGAAGGAGATCCTGCCACTACAATAGGAAACCTTAATGGTGTGAATGATGGCAACACTCCAACTCAGGGTAATTGGGTTGCTGGTACTCCTTATCCAATCATTAACGACGATAATATCGCTGCTGCTTATGCAATTGGCTATTGGCCAACTATTTACAAAATTTGCCCTAATCGTATCCTTAGTGAAGCAGGACAAGAAAACACAGGTAATCACTATGCCTCTGTTGATGATTGCCCAATTGCATCACAACCTACAGATGCTAGTGTACTTAGCTACACTGGTGATATCATCACTTGTGATGAAGCTGAAGTTCGCATCAATATCCAAAACATGGGTCTAACTACTTTGACTTCTGCTACTATCGAAGTTACAGGAGATGCTACCCTTTCTTACAATTGGAGTGGTTCACTTGACACGTACGAAATCGCAGAGATAGTGGTTGGAGACGTAACAGTAACAGATGTAACTAATATTGAAGTTAGTATTGTTGCAGCTGGTGATGCTAATGCATCTAACAATGGTGTAGACGGTACAATTTATCCAGCTGCTGATGCAACTACTCATATCCGTGTAGTAATCGGTACTGACAACTGGCCTGAAGAAAACACATGGGAAATTACTAATGAAATGGGTAACGTAGTTGCTTCTGGTGGCCCTTACGCTGGTCAAGCTTTATCAACTATTACTGAAGATCGTTGGGTTCCATCTACAGGATGTTACAACTTTACTTTCTATGATTTGTTCGGTGATGGTCTTTACGGTTCACAGTGGGGAAGTATTAATGGCTCAATCACAGTAACTGCAATTGACGGTGGCGGTGCTACTTATAACACATTGATGTCGTACAACGGCTCTTACAACTTTTTCGGGCTTTTAGCTGGTTTTGAATCAACTTCTGTTGTTGGTGTCGAAGAAGTTCAAGCAGTTGCTGGAGTTCAAATCTATCCTAATCCTGCTACTGATGTTGCAACCGTAACATACGGACTAGGTGAGGCTAGCAAGGTTACTTTAACTGTTTATAACATGCTTGGTGAAGTAGTAGTTGCTGAAGATTTTGGTACTCAAGGTGCTGGAAACTACAACTACATTCTTGATCTTGGAGCAGAGAATGCAGGTATTTACTTTGTAAATCTTACTGCTAACGATCGCGTTATCACTAAGAAAGTTACCCTTACCAAGTAATATTGGGTTTCGGTAAACGAATAAGATAATTGGAATCAGCAGTTTGGTACAAGAATTGTATTTAAACTGCTGATTCTTTTTTTAATCCCAATTTTAACATGAAATCCATCTTATCTCTCAGTCTAGTTTTACTCTTTGCAGTAAGCATTTCGGCTCAATCCGGCACTAAGAAGTTACCGGCGGTAAACGTAAAAGATCTTAAAGGTGGCACTGTTAGCACCGGAAAATTCAATAACAACGGAAAACCGATTGTAATTAGCTTTTGGGCAACATGGTGTGGTCCTTGTAAAAAAGAGCTCAACACTATTGCTGAAGAATATTCAGACTGGCAAGAAGAAACCGGTGTAAAACTGATTGCAATTTCAATTGATGATACTCGCAGTGCTTCCAAAGTAGCACCCTATGTGAATGCCCAAGCTTGGGATTATGAAGTGTACCTCGATTCAAATCAGGATTTCAAACGTGCAATGAATGTAAACAATGTGCCTCATACCTTTTTAATAGATGGCAAAGGCAATATTGTTTGGCAACACAATAACTACTCTCCTGGCGACGAAGCCGAGTTGCTGGAGCAAATTAAAAAGCTTACCGGAAAATAATTTCCGTTGTGTTTTAGCCTGTTAACCCGTTTTATCGAATATTATGAAATACTGCGTTGCGGCATGCTTTGCCGCTTTGCTCTTTTTAAGCAATTTAAGCTCTCTGAGAGCCCAACAAGACAGCACTGTTGCTCCTTCACCATCTGCGGCTCCCGATTTTGGGCAGATTCAGGGAAATTTTCAGGCAGTATTTCAAACTTATAATCAGGATTCGGCAATTTCGGCTGTAGTTCCGCCTGAACAAAGCACTCTAAACGCCTTCACAAATCTCATTTATACGCGTGGAAAATTTAGCGCCGGAATGAGATATGAAAGCTATTTACCCAGACAGGTTGGCTATCCTGGCAGATTCGCCGGCTCAGGAATCGGATATCGATATGCTTCCTACACTATGGATGAGCTATCTGTTACTATTGGGAATTTCTATGACCAGTTTGGTCAAGGTCTTGTTTTCAGAAGCTATGAAGAACGAAACCTCGGACTCGACAATGCTATGGATGGCATTAAAGTGGCCTATCAGGTAATGCCGGGCTTTGTAGTAAAGGGGGTTTATGGCAAAATGCGATTCAATTTTAATGATGGGCTAATAAATACTGACAGCTATGTTCGCGGTATTGATGGAGAAATCAATTTGAACGAACTCATCACCAAATTCAATGAATCTTCTACGAGTATTACCATTGGGGGTAGTTTTGTGAGTAAGTATCAACGAGATTATCGTTCCGATTTGGTTTTACCTGAAAATGTTGGCGCCTGGGCTGGACGTTTTAATTTGTACCGCGGCAATTTTGGTATGTCTGCTGAATATGCTTACAAAATCAATGATCCTTCAGCCGATAACAAATATATCTACCATGATGGGCAGGCATTGCTCGTTAATATGAATTACACTACTAAGGGTTTCTCGCTTAACCTCGATGGAAAAACCATCGACAATATGAGCTACAGACCTGATAGAACGCTTCAGATTACTGACGCTATGATAAACTATTTACCCGCCATGACTACCCAACACACTTACTTGTTGGCTGGCACATTTTATCCTTATGCAACCCAACCTTTAGGAGAGGTAGCTTACCAAGCCGAAGTAGGTTATAAAGTGAAGAAAAACACCAAGCTTGGAGGTAAGTATGGAATGGACATTCTTGTAAGTTCTTCTCAAGCTTATGCTCCGGATAAAGAAGTAGTAAATGATCTCGAAACAACCCGTCTTGGCTATACCAATAATTTATTCGGAACCGGAGATCAGTTGTATTATGCCGATTTTAACGCCACTGTAAAAAGGAAGTTTTCTAAAAAATTCAATGCCACCGCCATCTATTACAACTTCGTTTACAATAATGATGTAATTGCCGGAGCCAGCCAATTGAATGTCGAAGAAGTCGTTGGAACTGTATATGCCGATGTTTTTGTGCTGGATATGAATATTAAAACCAAGGACAAACACAATCTTAACTTGGTTGCTCAGTATCTTAGTTCTGATCAGCACCAAGGTGATTGGGCGAGTTTACAGGCAGAATATAGCATTTCTCCACACTGGATTTTTGCTATCTTGAATATGTATAATTTTGGTAATGACATTAAAGATGACCGTTTGCATTATCCATTCGGCTCAGTGACATACGTTAAAAATGCCAACCGTATTTCTATGGAATATGGCAAACGTAGAGCTGGAATATTCTGTGTTGGGGGGGTTTGCAGGCCGGTTCCTGCATCTAATGGATTAACCGTAACAATTACCAGCTCATTTTGAAATATATGAGAAATATACTGGCCTTATTTACATTAGCACTTGCTTTTGCATCATGTGATTACGTTGATAATCCTGTTGAAGAAGGAGGCGGAACAAATCCTGACCCTGCAGGAAATCGTAAGGTTATCGTAATGGACTTTACCGGTCACAATTGTCCAAATTGCCCCAGTGGAGCGGTTGAAGCTTTGAATATTCACGATGATTTAGGTGTTTTAGTGATGGCAATTCACGGTGATTTTCCCGGCCTCACGAATCCAGCAGGAGCAAATGAAGGTGACCCTCTTTTTACAGATTGGAGAACCGATGAAGGGATTAATCTTCAGCAATTGTATGATATTCCATTCATTCCTTCAGGGGTAGTGAGCGGTTTCAGTAGTGGCGGTACTTATTGGCAACCCGTATCAGGCTGGAGAAGTATTTGCGAAGAGTTGATTGCACAAAGTCAAAAAGCCGAAATCATTTTTGATTTGAGCTATAACGAAGTGAGCCGTGAGCTCAGCGGAAGTGTAGATGTTGAATTGTTGGAGCCCTTTGATGGCGATTTGCGTTTAGTGCTTGCCCTCGTTGAAGATAGCATTGTTGACTGGCAGTTGAATGGGAATGAGGTAAATCCTTCTGATCCAGAATACGAAGGAGGATTAATTGACCATTACATGCATCGACATGTTTTGCGTGAGCATCTTAATGGAGATAGTGGCGCAACTATTCTAAACGGCACTGGGTCCGAAGGTGACACTTATTCATACAGTGTTAATTCGACCATCAATGCAAGCTACAACGCGGAACAAACTCAATTGTTTGCCTATATTTTTGACGCTATTTCGCTAGAAATACTTCATGTTGAAGAGATAAGTCTTATAGAATGATGCGATCAACCTTAATCATAGCTTTTGTTCTAGTTGCAGTTTTATCTGTATCATCCCAAAATTCATTTCAGGGTGGTATTGCAGGTGGCTTCACTATGACTCAAATTTCTGGGGATAACCTTGCGGGCTTTGATCAATTTGGTATTTCTGCGGGTCCCT
>JBDNHP010000519.1:0-13329 GCA_041688765.1 Flavobacteriales bacterium | reverse complement strand
TAGATATTTCATGGTATTAATACCCTTGAGAGGGGTAAAATCCCTCTCAAGGGTGTTTTAAATTTAATCAATTATTACCAACTTCAAGCTTTCTACTACTTTGCCGAAGGCAGAAAGTCTGAGGTGATATAAGCCGGATTGAAAGTTTTGTAAGTCCAGGTAATACAATCCTTTGCTTGCGGGAGTCCATTGTTGTAGCAATCTTCCATAATTATCATACAGTTGAAACAAGCCATGCTCATCTGCTTCTATTGGATAGTGTATATAGGTATAATTTTGAGCAGGATTAGGAACTACCCCCAATAAAGGCAGCTGAATCTTTTCCGGTTTTTTACTTGTACTTAATGAGCGGAATTGTATAGGAAGCTGAGGCTCCGGCTCTGAATTGCTCAAGTCAAGATAGTGAAGAACGGCCCTTGCTAAGGAACTTGCTCCATGCTCTTCATTTTCACTCAAAGCCCAAAGAACCTCTATATCCTGGTTTTGAGCAGTATTCCAGTCATTATTTAATGTTTGAGCCAGCATGAGATAATCAGAAAGAAAATCAATTTCAGTGTTATTGGAGCTCAGATCAAATGCAGCATTGAAATCATTGGTTTCGGCAAAACTCAATGCCCTGCTTCGGTCGAGGTATGAACCTTCTTCATTTTGCAGCTGATCAGTATAGGTTTCAATGTTCCATACTGCATCATCCATAAGAGCATTATTAAATGATTGCATAAAGAGATTTTTCAGTTTTTCGTACTTTAATTCCTCCATACCTCGAATATTTAACTCCATAAGTCTTCGCAAAGATTCACCACTGTCGGCAGCATCAAGAAAACTCATAAAAAAAGCCGAAAGAATTTCTGCCTCTTCAATTTCTTTTAACAAATTTTTATTCAATGGTGCGTTTGCAAGAAATACTTCTGTAAGATGCCATGGGTCAAATAAATTCGCTTTTTGAATCATTTTATGCATTACATCATCGCTGAGGGGTAATTTTTGCAACAGAAGTTCTCGCAGATAAGCGCTTTCTTCCGGAAATGCATCATCCAAGCTAGATATGATAACAGATGTTTGATTATCATCTACAACTAATGCATAATTGGCTTTAGCGGTATTGAGTTCAGATCTAAGTGCATCAATCTCTGATTCTATTTCAACAAGATTTTCTTGTGCCCCTCCGGTAAAACCAGAAAAGAAATGATCAGGGCAGTGGCTTTCATCGAAATTAATTTCAGTTGATACAATAGAATACAATAAAATATTATTCAAAGGCGGATTAGGATGAGTAGAAAGTTTGCAGTAGTCAGGAATAGTTAAAGCCTCATCATGACAGTAATAATTGTTGTATTGAGAATTGTAAGGGTCAATAACCCAATCGGTTGCTAATTGGCAATCACTGAAATTCGGAATGCTGAAGCGGTTGCCTGCTAAAACACTATAATCGATAGCATTTGGACTATTCCCCTGATCATGGCGGGTGCTTGAATTCATAAAGCGATACACATCTATGGTGTTTTCTGTGTACAGGTTACACTTAATTTCTAAACCTGTTTGTCCACTAGAGCCCCAATTGTTCTTTAGTATGTATGTACCCAATATTAATTTATCAAAGTGATTGTTGTAAATTTCATTTGCTGCCCCTAATGAGTTAAAAATCCAAACTCCCACGGCGTCAGGAAATGGTGAATTATCTTCAGGGTCATTATAACCATAAAAGTTATTTTGTTCTACAAGATAGCCTGTGCTGTTAGCAATAAACATACCACGTGGAGTTCCTGAATTTGCTTGTATTTCAGGTATGAGAAAATTGTTCAGATATACCTGAATATTATCAGAAGTGTAATTTAATATGCCATGATTACATAATTGAAACTCCATTTCGGTGCAGGAAAATGTAGAATTGACGAATCCATTTCCAGCATGCTCAATGGCCTTTTCCAATTGGAAAAAACTTGTGTATGTTAAATCGTTTTCCCCATCGTAAGTGTCATTTTCACCAGCTATTTGAAAACTAGCCCGCAAGGAGTAAATTCCGGTTCCCCTGTTTAAGTATCCTAAAGGTGCTACAGAAGTGGTATTTAAAGATGAACAATTTATGAATATCACTAAATATATAGCCTTAAAATGTACATTTCAAAACCATGAACTAAATTATTTGAGTTCAATCGTTCGATTCCTTTATAAACTATCAGCTTCCTGAGCCAAATTTCTCATTTAATCCAATTGCAAGAAAATATCGCTCCAAAGCCAGCATCTTTTCGCTTTTGCGATTTGTCAGAATATCGTAATTTTGGAGTCCAAGGCAAGGATTTATGGAAAGGAGTATTCGAAGGCTTACCCGAATTTCGCTCGTTTGCGTTTTTTTGGTGGTGCTCGCAGGTAGTGTGGTTAGAATGACAGGCTCCGGAATGGGTTGCCCCGACTGGCCAAAATGCTTTGGATATCTCATTCCTCCTACCTCAGAGCAGCAAGTTACATGGCAAGCCTCGCACAACTATGAATCAGGTCAAATGATTGTGAAAGGGGATCAGTTATTAGTTGCCAATGAGGATTTTAGCTCAACATTAGAATTCAATCCTAATAATTGGAGCCTCTACGATACTCACAATTACGCCATTTTTAACAAATTTCACACCTGGACGGAGTATATCAATCGACTTATTGGCGCATTTACCGGTATTCCGATGCTTTTACTTTTTGGGCTTTCTTGGTTGCTTTTTAGAAAAGATCCGTTTATTCCCATGCTTGCCTCAGGTAGTCTATTATTATTGGGCTTTGAAGCTTGGTTGGGCAAAGTTGTGGTAGACTCCAATTTGCATGAATACAGCATTACCTTGCACATGGCGGGGGCTTTGGGTATCATCCTATTGCTCCAAACATTGCTTTGGAGATCTGGAGGAGGCAAAGAAAAAGTGGAAGTAAAGTCATGGTATCGTTGGCTCTTGGTTTTTGGGCTATTGCTCTCCTTCGTTCAAGTTTATTTGGGTACCCAAGTGAGAGAATCCATTGATGTACTATATCGCTCCGGACTCCCTCGTGCTGAATGGATTCAAAATCTCGACAACGAATTTATAATTCATCGCAGTTTTGCCCAATTGGTGGTGGCTTTAAGCATTGCCCTTTTTTGGTTTAACCGCAAATTCAACAGTGGATTACGTGAGGTTAATTTCATACTCGGGGTTATACTGATTGAAGCGATTTCAGGCGTTATTCTAAGCTATCTTGGAATGCCTAAATATTTGCAGCCATTACATTTGATACTTGCATTTCTCAGCGTGGCCTTGCTCTATTTTGCATGGCTCAGAACTTATAGCCGAAGAGCAAACGAAGTAAAAGCAGGCTAAAATTGTATCTTTGCGGCGGCTGTCGAACAAACGAAAAAGGGCAGCACTATTCTTATATGTATCGCAGTCATACTTGTGGAGAGCTCCGCATCGAAAATCGTTCTCAAGAAGTAACCCTCAGCGGTTGGGTTCAACGTTCACGTGATCTGGGAGGAATGACATTTATTGATCTTCGTGATCGATATGGCATTACGCAATTGGTTTTCAATATGGAAACCGGAGCCGATCTCTGTGAAAAAGCCCGAAAACTGGGAAGAGAATTCGTTATTCAGGTTAAAGGACTTGTTTCGGAAAGAAGCAGTAAAAATGCCAAAGTTCTTACCGGTGATATTGAAATTGCTGTAACTGAAATCCTGGTTCTCAATTCGAGCAAAACTCCTCCTTTTACCATTGAAGATGAGTCTGACGGAGGCGATGATTTAAGGATGCAGTACCGCTATCTCGACTTGAGAAGAGCACCCCTGCGCAATAACTTGATGCTTCGTCATAAGATATCGATCAGCACACGCAATTACCTCGATTCTATAGATTTTATTGAAATTGAAACACCTTATCTTATTAAATCAACTCCTGAAGGTGCGCGGGATTTTGTGGTTCCAAGCAGAATGAATCCGGGACAATTTTATGCGCTTCCTCAATCTCCTCAAACATTCAAGCAATTATTGATGGTTTCGGGCTATGATCGATATTATCAGGTGGTAAAATGCTTTAGAGATGAGGATTTACGTGCAGACCGTCAGCCTGAATTTACGCAAATAGACTGTGAAATGGCCTTTGTAGAACAGGAAGATATTCTATCCACTTTCGAAGGTTTAGTAAGGCATCTTTTTAGCAAAGTTAAAGGCATTGAACTGGATGCTTTCCCTCGAATGACTTTTGACGAAGCAATGCGCCTCTACGGCTCAGACAAACCGGATTTGCGCTTCGGGATGGAGTTTTGCGATTTGAGTTCCATCACAAAGAACAAAGGATTTAATGTTTTTGATCAAAGCGAAGTTGTACTTGGAATCGTAGTTTCCGGATGTGCAGAATATACCCGCAAACAGTTGGATGAACTCACAGAATGGGTTAAACGTCCGCAAATTGGTGCAAAAGGATTGGTATACGTTAAATTTGGCGCTGAGGGAGCTAAATCTTCTGTAGATAAATTCTATTCGCCTGATGATTTGAAACAATGGGCAGAAGCTTCAGGAGCCAAAGAGGGAGATTTGATGTTGGTGCTATCCGGCAATCTTCATCATACCCGCAAACAACTTGCTGAACTGCGTTTGCAAATGGGAAATCAGCTTGGCCTCCGCGATCCAAAAATATTTAAAACCTTATGGGTAGTAGATTTCCCATTACTTGAATGGGACGAATCAACGGAACGATTCCATGCTATGCACCATCCTTTTACTTCACCCAAACCCGAACACATGGCTCTTTTGGATACGGATCCTGGTGCGGTTAGGGCAAATGCCTATGACATGGTTATTAATGGCGTTGAAGTTGGCGGCGGCTCAATCAGAATACATGACAGAGCCATTCAAAGCAGAATGTTTGATCTTTTAGGATTCACTAAAGAACAAGCACTTGCACAATTTGGGTTTCTGATGAATGCCTTCGAATACGGAGCACCCCCTCACGGAGGAATCGCTTTAGGATTTGATCGTTTGTGCTCTCTTTTTGGAGGAGCAGATTCCATTCGTGATTTTATTGCCTTCCCTAAAAACAACAGCGGCCGAGATGTGATGATTGACGCTCCTGCTCCTATTGATCAGGCTCAGCTTGATGAACTCGCCATAGCTCTTAATTTGCCATCCAATTCATAATCCATAAATGATGAATTCAAGAATTACATTTTCATTAGCTCTCGCCGGAATTCTATTTTTAAATTCTTGCGCTGAAAAAGCTCCGGAAATTCCAACTGAAGCAATAGTTGCCGGAAAGATTGACAATTCAACCGGTGGCGAAGCATTGTTCAGAATATCAGAAAAAACAGATACTGCCATAGTGAGCTCTGACGGAACATTTAATATCAAAATTAAGCTCGAAAAAGCTTCATATATTCAGTTTTTTTATGGCGGGGAATACAGTACCATGTATTTACAACCGGGTGATAGTGTTTATATGACAGTGAATCCGGAAGAATTTGATGAAAGCATGAAATTTGAAGGAAATGGTGCCAATTCCAACAATTATCTTGCTGAACTTTATCTTCTTAATGAAGGAATAGGCATCAAGCACCCCTATATGTCAAGGTATGAAATGGACCCCATGGATTTCCGTTATTTTAGCGATTCTATCAAAACAGTGAAGACAGAATTTCTTCAAAAATTCAATCAGAATACTCCCCTTCCTCCAGCTTTAGTTGTTGATCAGGAAGCTTCTATTGTTTACCAATGGGCGACAGATCTTACCGAGTATAGTGAAAATATGAGCTATATGGAAGGAAAAGACAGCATTCAGATTCCTGATGATTATTTCACATTTCTGAAAGATGCTCCAATAGAACGTCCGGAATTAATTGAAAACAAAGATTATCTCAATTTCGTTAATACTCGCTGTGGCCAAATGGCTCATGAAAAAGTAATGGCGAGGGACAGCACATCTACTTCTTACACTGTAAACCTGGAGAAAATACAAACGATCAATTCAGAAATCAAAAATCAGGAATTGAAAAATGTTTTTCTGCATAGTGCAATGATGGATATTTTAGATTTTGAAGGAAGTTCAGATGTTTCGGAGATCATGAATATTTACAAATCGGCATGTACTGATAGCTCCAAAATAAAAACAGCCGAAAAGGAATTTGCTGAATGGCAACTGATAATTCCCGGAATGCCCGCGCCCGATTTCAATTATGAGCAATTCGGAAGTACCAATAAAGTTTCGCTTTCTTCACTTGCGGGAAAAGTTGTTTATATTGATGTTTGGGCCACTTGGTGCGGACCTTGTCGTCGTGAAATTCCCGATTTACAAACCCTTGAAGCGGATTATAAAAACCAGAACATCGCTTTTGTAAGTGTGAGTATTGATGAATCACGTGAGGCTTGGGAAAGTATGGTTTCTGATGATCAATTGGGGGGCATACAATTACTAGCAGAAAATGATTGGAAATCGAGCATTTGCGCTGATTATAAAATCAATGGTATTCCGCGTTTTATTTTGGTTGGAAGCGATGGTAAAATTATTTCTGCCGATGCTGATCGTCCTTCATCCGCTGAAATCATCAGGAATAATATTGATGAAGCATTAAGTAAAACAATGGCTCAGAACTAAAGGACAATTTTGATTGTTTATAAGTAAATTTGCATTAAAATAATAACTATGTATCCACCTGAATTAGTTGCCCCAATGCGGGCCGAGCTCACAGAAGCTGGTTTCGCAGATGCCCATACTCCTGAACTTGTTGATCAGTTTCTTGCAGAAGAAGGAACTACATTGGTTGTTTTAAATTCTGTATGCGGATGTGCAGCAGGTTCTATGAGACCTGGTGTTCGTCTTGCTATGCAGCATAGCAAATTGCCTCAACATATGATTACCACCTTTGCTGGTGTTGATCGCGAGGCGGCTGACAGAGCCAGAAAGTATATGTTGCCTTACCCTCCTTCTTCACCGGCAATTGGTTTGTTTAAGGATGGAATGCTTGTGCACATGATTGAGCGTCATCATATTGAGGGAAGAACGCCTCAAATGATTGCCGAAAATCTGAAATTAGCATTTGATGAGTATTGTTAATTTTTTCTGATGTAAATAGGGAATTCAAATTAGAATATCAGAACAGGATGGTTGAAAGGCTATCCTGTTTTTTTTTGTGGGGATTAAGATGTTCTAAAATATCTAATCGCAGACTGTTCAGCATTCAGAAGGTTTACGCAATGAACGCAGAGCTATGGCAATGATAAATTTCATTAAATGATTGAATAGAATTTGCCTTGCCCTCTTAAATTTCTCTTGCTTCTCTTTTGCCCCTTATGCAATGCTAAAAGAATTGAACCCAGCAAGCAAAATCTGCAAAACACAACGATTTAGCCTTTACCTAAGACTTTTGGTACTTTGAAGTAATCAGAATCCTTTTTGGGTGCGTTTTTGAGGGCTTCTTCATGACTGAGCATC
Organism: Flavobacteriales bacterium; assembly: GCA_041688765.1. Taxonomy (GTDB): domain Bacteria; phylum Bacteroidota; class Bacteroidia; order Flavobacteriales_D; family Sanyastnellaceae; genus JBDNHP01. The sequence goes on along the minus strand of JBDNHP010000519.1, from coordinate 5,899 downwards.
AAATCTAGCTCGTCTTCCCGCCAACGATTCATTTCATCATTCATGAAAATAAGTGGCTCCACCCCTTTCACATCTAACTCATTTAGACGATCACAGAAATTGAGCATTTTTTGCAAATCACTCAGTATTGCTTCTTTTTCAGCATCCTTGAACTCAAGTTTTGACAACTCGGCTAAACGATCTATGAGGGCTTTGTCAATTTGCATATTACTTATCTAAACTTCGGTGAGCGGGTTCCAGGGCTGAATCAATCAACCTGAAAACTTCCTTGCGCAAATTTACGAATTCTGATGAATCACCTGAACCCGAAGGATAAACAGGAGGATGAATGATTACACGGGATATTCCGGGATGACCGCCACTCCAAATATCGCTAGGTTCACCAAAACGTTTGTAATTATTGACCCAAGTTACCGGAACAATAGGAACACCCGTTTCAGCCGCCAGTTTGAAAGCCCCGTTTTTAAAGGCTCCCAGCTTAGGAGCAGAGCATGGAATAGTTCCTTCCGGGAAAATTGCAATCGAATTTCCTTTTTTCAATTCATCTGCCGCCCGGTGAAAGGCCCTTACCGCAAATCGAGGATTGCCCCTATGCACAGGAATATCCATTTTCCTGAAAAACAATCGGAACAATGGCCATCTTAATAACTCACCCTTGCCCATAAAAATAAAATAATCGTCAAAAGCGCTGTAAAACAACATAATGTCGAGGTAGGAGCTATGATTTGAACAGATAATGTATGGCCCCTTTGGCATATTAGCCGGTTTGCTAACTTTTACAGGGGTAAACAGCAAGACTTGAAACAATTTAGACCAAAAACACTTAAGATTAAAGACTTTACGGAATTTTCGCTGCTTTAAAAGGCGGTGAAAAATGGGATACAACAAAAGTAGTGTGATCCAGAAAATGGCACCCACATAAAGTTTGTACAACAAATGAAGAGGAAATAAAATGTATTTCATTAATCGCCTTAGAGCCGGCAAAAATACGAAGCCTAGAAGGAATTCACTGTTAAATTCCGTTCATTGCCTAAATTTGCACTTTCAATTCACTATGGCAAGGATATTAACAGGCATACAGAGTACAGGAATTCCGCATTTAGGAAACATTCTAGGGGCAATTGTTCCGGCAATCAAAATGGCTGAAAATCCAGCTAATGAATCATTTTTGTTCATCGCTGATTTGCATTCACTTACCCAAATTAAAGATGGTAGCTAGATGCGCCAAAACACGCTGAGTGTTGCTGCCACTTGGTTAGCTTGTGGATTAGACACTTCAAAATCGGTGTTTTACAGGCAGAGCGATATTCCGGAAACATGTGAATTAGCTTGGTACCTGAGCTGTTTTTTTCCCTATCAAAGACTCACACTCGCACATTCTTTTAAAGATAAAGCCGATCGATTAGAAGATGTGAATGCCGGATTGTTTTCATATCCCATGCTAATGGCTGCCGATATTCTGTTGTACGATGCGGACTACGTGCCGGTAGGAAAAGATCAATTGCAACACTTAGAAATGACCCGCGATGCTGCTTCGAGATTTAACCATAAAATGGGAGATGTTTTTGTGATTCCTAAAGAACAAGTACAAACGGAAACCATGAATGTGCCGGGAACCGACGGTCAAAAAATGAGCAAGTCCAGAAACAATTACATCAATATTTTTCTTCCAGAAAAAGAATTGAAAAATGTAATCAATAAACAAATTCTAACAGATGCCTCCTCTTTAGAAGATTCAAAAAACCCGGATACAGCAGCCGTTTACAATATTTATAAACTAATTGCAGATGCTGATCAAAGCCAGGAAATGCGAAATAAATTATTGGCGGGAGGTTACGGTTGGGGACATGCTAAAAAAGATTTGTTAGATGCCGTTCTTTCGCGTTTTGCAGATGAACGATTGAAATACGATCATTATATGCAAAACCCTGCTATTGTTGAAGAAGAATTAAAAAAGGGAGCAGAAAAAGCCCAAAAAATAGCATCAGTGGTTATGCACCGCGTAAGAGAGAAAATAGGATATTGAAATGGCTGTTATGGAATTTGGATGATGCCTGCATCCTATTCTAAAACATCACATGCGCAAGACTTTCATCCTTCATTTGCTTTTGGTCATTACTCTTTTTGGACAAAGCCAAGAAATTTCAGTTAAAACACAAGTTTCCGAAGCTACTGTTTACAAGCAGGGAGCGGAAATAACACGCACAGCTTCTGTTCAATTAGCTGAAAACGAAGTGGAACTGATTTTTGATAAACTCGATCCCATGATTGACGCTTCATCGCTACGATTTACCGCCAAAGCTGATATCACCATTATTCATCAGCATAATGTGCTTTATAATGATACCATCGAAAAGCCCTCTGACCCTATAAATGTATTGTTAAATCAAAAGAGGCAAAAGCAAATTGTAATCGAAAAAGAAAGATTAAATAAATCCTTGCTCGTTTACTCCAAAGAAGAAGCATTTCTTCAGGATAATCTCAAGCCGGGAACCAAGGAAACCACAATGGCTCTGGCCGAAGTTATAAAGGCCACTGAATTTGTGCGCAGCCGCTATTTGAATATTAGAGCAATGCAGGCACAAATAGAAGATCAAATAATGGCCTTAGATGCTGAGTATTCTGAATTAAATGAAAAATTACAAGTGAAGGGTAAATTTGTAATTAAACAATTCCTTCGCTTGAGCGTCAAATTGAAATCAAATACTTCACAAAACGCAAAAATAGCACTACACTACTATATGCCGGCAGCAGGTTGGATTAGCACTTACGAGGCGAAAGTAAAAGATGAGGATCAAAAATTTGAGCTTATCACATTTGCCAAAGTATTTCAACAAAGCAATGAAGATTGGAATAATATCAAAATTTCTATTACAAATTCTAATCCAACCCAAGAACAATCATTGCCAAATCTAGGGGTAGAAACTCTGAGGAAAATTGCCCAGATTCAAAATCAATACCGCGAAACCAAATTGCACAACCAAAACTATCTCAATGCACCGTGGAATCGACAAATCAAGAATGTAAGCGGCAAATTAAGAGATGAAAACGGAGAGCCACTTCCATTTGTGAATGTAGTTTTACCTGCCACAAATACTGGAACTACAACTGATTTTGATGGTAACTTTAGCATTGATATTCCGCATAATAATAGTTCTATAAAGTTTGATTATATTGGTTATTCTTCCCTACTATTTAATATTTCAAGTTCATATATGGATGTTATTATGACTGAGAACACCCAGGTACTATGTGAGGTTGCAATTATGGGCATAAAAGGCTCAAGAAGTGATAAAAACAAAGAAGACATGCGGGACTATGATGAAGAATATAGCCCTGTGGTGATTTCATACACCCCCACTCAAGTTAGATTTGAGCCTCAAGGCAAGTACAGCATCCCAAGCAATGGAGAGTATTATGCTATTGCATTAGAAAATCGTGAGATTCCGGTAGAGTATCACCGAGAGTGTGTTCCTTCGCTCAATCCTGCCGTTTTTTTAACAGCCAAAATCCCTAACTGGCAGAGCTATAATTTACTCGCTGGACCCATGAATATATATCTTGGAAATATGTACGTGGGTGCCTCCAGAATAGACCCCTCTGTCGCGGGTGATACTTTGTCACTTTCTCTGGGAGTGGATCAGGATATTATGGTAAAAGAACAAAATCTCATTCAGCGAAATGAGAAAAAATTGTTGGGTTCTAAAATCGAGCGTGAAAGGTCATTCGAAATTAGTTTACGAAATAACAAACGAACTGATGTTGAGTTGAGGATATACGATCGCATCCCTGTGAGTATGGATGAAGATATTAAAGTGAGTTTGAATGAGTCAGCAGGGGCTATTCTGGATGAGAAGAGTGGAAAACTGACCTGGAATATCAAATTAGGAGCGGGTGAGCAAAAACAAGTTCAATTCGGATACACCGTTACGCATCCAACAGGGATTCAATTGAATGCTAGTTTGTAAATAGACTTTGGCAGCATCATTAGCGATGCAAATAACGCAGAAGTAGCTCAAAAAGGCGCGAAGTAGATAGTAGCGAGATTAAAAACTTTCTATTGGGCGCCTGCTACTTTGCTGCACCAGATGTTTCGTATTTACTCTTATACTTTTCATACAATTTCTTCTGTCTGTTACTCAAATCTATTGCTCTTCCTTGAATAAAGGCATGAGTTACATTGTTGGTTCGCATATCGAGAGCATCACCCGAGGAGATGAAAAAAGTGGCGTACTTGCCCTGTTCCAAGCTGCCGCATTTAGCATCTATTCCTAATATTTTTGCTGTATTTAATGAAATTGTTTGTACCGCTTGCTCATAGGTTAATCCATAAGCTTTTGCGGTTCCAGCGTAGAAGGGAAGATTGCGGGTGCCCATAGCATCCATGTTTCCTGAATTTTCAAGACAAAACAAAACACCTTCATCTTGTAAAAGTTTGGGCATTTTGTAAGGCAAATCGGTATCGTCTTCCTGATACATAGGCAAATCATGAACTCTTCTGAGCATCACGGCAACATCATTATCCCTTAACATATCAGCCACCAGCCATGCATCATAGCCACCAACAATTACCATTTTGGGAATATTAAATTGCTTTTTAAATTGAACTGCTTCCGTAATTTGCTTGACTTCATGAGCATGAATCATTAAAATTCTGCTACCGTCAAAAACTCCTTTAATAGCTTCTAATTTTAAATCTATCAAATTAAATTTTCCTTTCGAATAGGCCTGTGCTTCCAAAAACAAGGTCTTTATCTCCCTAACCTCAGCGTCGTATTCCTTGTCTTTTTGAATTTCCCCACTTCCTCCTTGCCAGTCTCTGCGATACATCCGTGGCCAAGTCATGTGCAATCCTACATCATCTTTCACAATGGCATCTTCCCAATTCCAGCCATCCAAATGTACCACCGCAGAAGTACCCGAAATTACTCCAGCTCTTGGACTCACTTCTTCCATTAAAACGCCGTTGGAACGCACGGTTGGCTGAATTTCAGAGTCGGTATTGTATGCAATTACCGCCCTAACATTGGGATTAAACTTTCCAACTTCTGCATAATCACGGGTAGCTCTTATGGATTCAATTTCCATGAGTCCCATGGTGCTGTTTGGCGCGATAAATCCGGGATAAGCATGACTACCTTTGGCCTCTATTACCTGTTTGAAATCTTCGGGTTTAATTCTGTCTTCTCTTCCAACATAAGTGATTATCCCCTTGTCAAAACCTATAGCTGCATTATCTATTTTATCACCATTTCCTACGTGTATTGTGAGCCCAGTAATAAGAATTGATTCCGATTGATCTGGGGCGGGTGTATTTTGAGCTTTTGCCGAAACAGTAAACAGGCAAAAGAAAAATAGGATTAATATATTATTCCGCATTGTGATTATTGTGTTCATGATTATGTCCTCCATCTTCCAAAGTATCGCAGTGGTAATGTTTGTCGCGCTTCATTCTAGGAGATCGGGTTTCTTCACCTCCCTCAGCCGCGCGGAGCATTTTCTGGGTTAGTCTTGCACGCTCTTCACGAATCATATCTCTGAGTTTCTGATCCATTTCAGCATCGTAATAACACACTCCCTCAATGAATGATTTTTCAACTTTCGCATAAATTGAAAGTGGATTGTCAGACCAGATGACCAAATCGGCGTCTTTACCAGGGGTTATAGATCCCATTCGATGATCGAGATGAAGTAATTTGGCAGGATTGATCGTAACAAATTTCAAAGCTTCTTCTTCAGGAACTCCACCGTACTTAACCGCTTTGGCGGCCTCTTGATTTAACCTCCTGGCCATTTCTGGATCATCACTGTTAAAGGCTGTTATAACCCCTTGTTCCCAAAGTAAAGCCCCATTGTACGGGATAGCATCTTTAACTTCAAATTTATAAGCCCACCAATC
>JBDNHP010000518.1:0-7967 GCA_041688765.1 Flavobacteriales bacterium | reverse complement strand
CCGCCAAAGCACTGTTATTTAATTCTTGCCCTGATCGTCCAGCAAGCAATTTCATAAACCGTTCAAAAACAATAATATTTGTTATGTTTTTTATTTGTCTAACATCTTTTTCAATATATGTTCTAATACAATTAGGAGACCAATCTGCTGCTGGAATTTTCTGATCATAAATTGGAGGATAAAAACCCTTCAACATTAGACTGTCATCGTCAATTAGTAGCAATTTTGCTTTTTTTAATTCCGCAATAGAAAATGGCAATAAATACATATACCCAACCCTTCCTGCAAGAGTTTGAGAAATTGTTTCCTGTAGTAAAAAAAATTTGAGCCAGAAAGAATAAATAATCCTTTCATTTTCGAAATATCTAAGATCTCTTGTAAGTAAGAAAACAAAAACTGGAGCGCGTTGCACTTCATCTAAAATAGCTCCATCCGAATAAGATTCTAAAAATCCACGGGGGTCTTCCAAGGCAAAATTCCGTGTGTCAGGATTTTCTAAAGAAAGGTATGGCTTAGCTTTAAAAACTTGCTTTACTAAGGTTGTTTTACCCGTTTGTCGGACGCATATAACTGCTACAACTTTAAAATTAGACGCCAGATCTTTTAATTTATCTTTTGCGATTCGTTGAATCATAATGCTAATACACGGAATTATTTGGAGTCTGATTCCATAAAATTCTGATAATTCAACCTATTGAAACATAAAAAGTTTAATTCTTTTTGAGATACTTGGCAAAAATGCCCATTTTATGGAAAAAGCTCGAACTCTAATACCGTATGGGTATCTGCAATAGTCCAATTTTGAATAAATCAAATCGGCTAAATCCTAATATTAGAAGGGGTTTTGAAGGGAATAAAAAAAGGGAAAACTCAAAAAATTCAGATTGTCAATTTGGCTGAGAAAGGACAGAGATATGACGAACTTTTTTGCTGAGGATTTGGAGCGGTATCAGGAGACTTTAAAATTCTATCGAGCGGGAAACAAAGCTGGAGCGGAGGGAAAATGAGAAAGGGAGGCATTGCTCTCGCTTTGCGCTCCCTTTCTCATTTTTGTGGAGCCGGAGGGAATCGAACCCTCGTCCAAACAAGGAACCGAAGGGCTTTCTACATGTTTAGTCTGACTTGGGTTTTCGACAGGAGCCTGGCATCAGACGGCCTAGCTTCTGCTTATTCCCTTTATCTCGTATGCACACCAGGACCTTGTGCAAACCAGCCTCATTTGATGATATCTTCAATGGAAAAGGATAGAAGCTTAACCTTCGCCGAGGACAGCTCGTCCTTCCACCTAGTGAAAGGATTAGGCCATAGACCTGTGGTCTATTAGGCTGCGAGCGCGTAGTTGTTGTTGCCATTTATAGGCGTGACTGCCAGGATTAACGAGCCAACAGACAAAGCTCGACATGCTTACTCAACCGTTCATCTCGCTGTCAAAGCCAGGTCGGCCCCATATCGATCATGAACTAAAATCACCATACATCAATGAACTACATTCTCGTTTCATCAAATATCATGCTGAATGGGAATGGACTGACAAAAGTACAATAAAAGAGAGGAACACCCTATATTGATAGCTCAGCTATTTCGACTTTTTCGGACGATTTTCTGTGCGCTCCATTTTAAAAGGGCCCCATTGAACTGTCACCAAAGTTGGAACTTCCGCTTTATCTGATTTCTTACTTTCATCATCAGATAGATTCAAACGACTGCCTAATTCTTGCCCCAACTTGCCGCCTAAATAACTCATCATTTCTAAAAACCCATTCACATTTTCCTGCTGAACCGGCTTTACGTTGGTTTGGGCTATTGCCGATGAGAGGGCAATCACCCAAAAAGTAATGGAAATTAGTATCTTCTTGATCATATAAAAACAGGCATTCTATACTAAGAGGGGTTAATGGCAGAAAAGTTACTAATTTCATCGCCGAAATGAACTGCCCCAATTGTAAAAATACAATAATTCAAACAGATCAATTCTGTGCTCAATGTGGTCAGGAAACTGCAGATCACAGTAAGAGCATGAGTTCCTTTCTTCATCACTTTCTGGGTGATTATTTCACCTTTGATAGCAAAATTTTCAGGAGTCTAATACCTCTAATAACCAAGCCAGGTAGACTTACCAATGAATACATGATTGGCCGAAGAGCCAGCTATATACCACCTTTGCGCTTTTATATTTTTATAAGCATTTTATTTTTTCTTGCGCTCAATTCAACCGCAGATGAGAACTCATCTAGCGATGCAGATTTTTGGAATCAATATTTCAATGTATATATTCCGAGGCTTTTCTTTTTGTTGTTGCCCATTTTTGCATTGCTAATGCGGGCCTTCGACTGGGGAAAACGAAAAACCTATATCGCTCATTTCGTATTCAGCTTACACTTCCATGCCTTTCTTTTTCTCACGGGCACCGTTTATTTGCTTGGCAGCGAATTATTGGAAAGTCTAAATTTCAAATCTGCCATTTCCTTATTGGCTTGGATTATGCTGCTTTGGTATCTGCTTTATCTGTTTATGGCAATGAAAAATGTTTTCAAACGAACATTTGGCTCTACCTTGCTGAGATGCTTCTTGCTTGTGCTCAGTTATTGTGTTATTCTAGTATTTTCAGCTCTGCTCATAGTTTTTCTTTTTTCCTAAAAAAAGCTGATTTCACACTTGACCACTGAAGGCAGAAATACTCCGTATCTTCGCGCCACGAAAATCTAAGGTATGATGGAGAAGATCAGAATAGGTCTCATTCGTGAAGGCAAAATTCCGGCTGATAAACGGGTTCCTTTAAGTCCTGCTCAAGCCAAAAGTTTGATGCAACGTTATCCTGAAGTGGAGGTCTTAGTTCAGCCTAGCGATATTCGCTGTTATCCAGATGCTGAATACGCGGCACTGGGTATTGAACTTCGAGAAGACATGAGTGCTTGCGATATCCTGATGGGAGTAAAAGAAGTTCCTTTGAAAGACCTAATTCCTTCTAAAACATACCTATTCTTCTCGCACACCTTCAAGAAACAGCCTCACAACGTAAAATTACTTCGAGCCATTCTCGATAAAAAAATCCGATTAGTCGATTATGAAGTTCTAAAATATCCGGATGGCAAAAGAATCATCGGATTTGGCAGATATGCAGGAATTGCTGGTTGCTACTCCGGATTCAGAGCCTTTGGACTGAAAAATGAACTGTATTCTATTAAATCTGCCGCAGACTGCAAAGACACTGCCGAACTGCATGAACAGCTTAAACATGTGAAACTGCCTTCCAACGCTAAAATTGTTCTCACCGGACATGGGCGAGTTGGCGGCGGTGCGAGAGAAATAATTGCATCCCTCGGATTAAAGGAAGTAAGTGCCGATGAATTCATTTCACAAACTTTTACTGAACCCGTTTTCACTCAATTAAGTGCTGAAAATTGCTTTAGAAGAATGGCTGATGACGGATTTTCCAAAGAGGAATTTTACGCCAATCCAAGCTTGTACAAATCTGTATTTCAGCAATATACTTCCAAAGCTGATATGTACGTTACATGTCATTTCTGGGCACAGGGTGCTCCGGCATATTACACTGCCGAAGATGTAAAATCTGATCAATGGAGAATAAATACCGTTGCTGACATATCCTGTGATGTAGATGGACCCATTGCTAGCACCATCGAAGCGAGTACTATTGCAGAGCCCTATTATGGTTTTCATCGGTTTGAAAGCCGCAAATGCGATATGATGGATAAAAATGCTATTTGTGTGATGGCTGTAGACAACTTACCGTGCGAAATTCCCCGGGATTCTTCAGAAGGATTCGGCAAAGATCTAATGGAAAAAGTATTGCCTCTTCTTATTGAAGGCGACAAGGATAAGATTATTGAAAACGCTTGTGAAACTAATTTGAGTGGACAACTTACTCCTCGATTTGCCTACCTCGAAGACTACGTAAAGGGGGCTATTGCGCAATAAAACGGTACGTTAGAGTGCCTTTTTGCTTGCGATCCGCATTAGAATCTTTGCTAAAGGTTGACTTTTTAGAATAACGCAGAGCTTCTTCTTCTAAGCATTCGGTAGAGGCAGTGGAGGAGAGAATTTCAGCACTTATTACTAATCCATCCTGTCCTACTTCGATAGCCACTACAACTACACCTTGCCCTTTACAACGATAAGCTGGAGGTGGCAAATTACGACCTTCTCTATCTTTCAAGTCGTATTCAACGGTAGCCTTGCTGTATGACTTATCTTTTCCAAACCAGCCATAGTCATCCCTTTGCTCCTTGCTAGATTCTTTTTTTGCATTGAGTGGATTGGGATCCGTTTTTTGATCCGCTTGTTCTGCTTCCCGCTTCTTTTTAAGATCATCTTTTGTTTGTTGTTCCAAATCTCTCACCATCTTCTCCACATCGTCTTCCATGCGGTCGTGAGTTCTTTTGCTGTAATGCGTTTCTTCCCAAGATCGTTCAGAATTTCGATTGGCGATAAGGTTTCTAACATCTGAAGTCAGTCCATCTTCACCGGGTTGTTCGGGTACAGGAATGGGCTCTTCAATCTCGATCATTTCCATATCGAGCAGCATTTCCTTTTCTGCAAGGGGTTCATTAAGCGTGTAAAAATTGAAAAACGACAATATCCCCACATGTATGAGCAGGGAAATGATAATAGCAAGGTAAAGTGCCTCATTCCTAGGGCTGAGGGTTTTGGCCATTATTTGATTATCAATGTGCTTTTAGTAATGGTGCCGGAGCCGCTTACTTTCTCGCTGTAACTTTCCTGTTTGCCATTGAGGGTAATGTTACCACTTCCACTGAGAAAGGCTTCACAGGTGCCTTCAACCCAAGTTTCAATATTACCCGAACCTGAATTAGTTACCTTAGCATCATTAATTCTCAAGTTCGGTGCGTATATATCCCCAGAGCCACTCAATTCCATCACCATTTCTTCAATAAACCCTTGAAGAGTTACCGCACCTGAACCAGAATTCAGAATGCTACAAGCCCTTGACTTTATTCTCAAATTCATTGCACCAGAACCCGAATTTTCCAGCTCAAGGTTATCTGTAGAAATTCCCTTTTCATTGCTCACATCGCCACTTCCAGTATTTTCGATCTTATCTAATCTTCCAGTTGCCAATGCAACTTTCAAATTTCGGTCAGTTGTAACGCAACCATCTAGACGTATTACTAAGTTACTATCTTTTACTTCAGTAATGATAAAAGGCAAGAGATTAGCCTGAGCTTCAACCGATGCTTTCCCACCATTTGCCCTGTTTTTGTCCGAAACTATACTCACATTGAAAGGCCCCTCTATTGTAATGGTGTTGAAAGCCTCTATTTTTCGAGAATCTAGCGTAGGTTGTCCTACACCTATAACGCATGGTTTGGTGCATGAAGTGGCAAAAATGACCACCGACACAAAAAGAATAATTTTTTTTAACATTTCGGAGCTATTTGGCTTGGCTGTAAATATAAGGCGCAATTAATTATGTGTAAAAATACACTTTGGCAAAGATTTTGCGTTAAACATTTGCGTAGGGAAAAAAGTATTTCCTATCTTAGAGGTCACTAATGAATCAAATCAAACAACAAAGACAATGAAAAAGTTCCTAGTATTAATCTGCATGGTGGCTTTTGGCGCAACCGTAACTTTCGCTCAATCCACTACAACTAAAAAGGCAACTGAGCCTGCAAAAACGGAAACCGTAAAGACGAAAGATGCTGCAACTCCTAACGCAAAACCTACTTCTTTAAACGAAGATGCTAAAGGTGCTTGCACTAAAGGTGATAAGGCTGCTTGCTGCAAAGAAGGCGATAAAGCTTCTAAAGACGGTAAAGCTTTTTGCTCTGACAGCAAATCAACTGCTAACGGTGGTAAAGACAAAGCTGCTTGTGGTAAAGATGGCGAAAAAGGCAAGTGTTGCGACAAGTCAGGTGCTAAAACAGAAGCTACCAAAGAAGCTCCTGCTAAAAAGAACTAATCTGATTTTCAGATCATAAAAAGAGCCGTCTTAGGACGGCTTTTTTTATTTGCTCAGGCCTCAATCAAATTCTAATTGAGAAATTCATCGGATTAAAGCATTTAGAATTTAAAGTGCTTCTCCGCCATTTCAGCAATTTGTTCGCCAATAGCTAACGATGCGGTTGCCGCAGGTGAAGGCGCATTCAACACATGAATACTGGATTCGCTATACTCTATTCTGAAATCATCGCGAGTATCACCATCAACACTAAGCAACATTGCACGCACCCCTGCCCTGCCCGGATGGATGTCTTCCATTTCTAACGAAGGCACCATTCTTTGAAGGCTTTTAAGAAATCGACGTTTGGAAAATGCCCGCAAATATTCATTAATTCCAAAACTCATATTGCTGAAGAACAATTTCCATGTGCCACGATAAGATAAGGCATCAAGTGTGTCTTTAAAATTGAAATCGAGTTTGCCGTAACCTTCCCGTTTAAAGGTAAAGACAGCATTGGGCCCACATTCAATTTCACCATTTGTCATACGTGTAAAATGAACCCCAAGAAATGGAAAATCCGGATTTGGCACTGGATAAATCAGATTCTTAATCTTGTGTTTAGCCTGTGGAGTAAGTTCGTAGTAATCGCCTCTAAAACCCACTACTTTCTCTTTTATTTTTACCCCATCTTTCTTTGCTAGTCTGTCAGCTTGTAAGCCTCCGCAAAAAATCAAATGAGATGATTTATATTCGCCTTTATTGGTTTTAACTGTACTAAAAGCATCGCTGCGACTGAATTCCAAAGCCTCTTCATTTAATTTCAAAACGCTTTTGGGATTAACTGCCAGTGCCAATTCTACCATTTTCGCTGTGGCCGCTCGGAAATCAATGATTCCTGTTACAGGTACCCAAATTCCTGCAATTCCAACACAATGTGGCTCTATTTCCCGTATTCGTTCAGGTCCAATTTTTTCAATGCCTTCGATCTCATTCGCCAAGCCATTTTGGAAGATCTTTTCCATGTTTGCAAGTTCAGTCTCTTGGGTTGCCACCACTATTTTTCCGCATACCTCATAAGGAATACCATGATTTTTGGCGAATTCAACTAATTCTTTGCGCCCTTTCACACAGTTTATGGCTTTGAGAGAACCTGGCTTGTAATATAGTCCGCTGTGAAGTACCCCTGAATTGTGACCTGTTTGATGATCTGCAAGCACATTTTCCTTTTCAATCAATAAAATCCGTTTCGAAGGAAATTTAAGTTGCAATTTGTAAAATGTAGCTGCGCCTACAATTCCACCGCCAATTACGATTAGATCGAATGCCTTGTTATCCAATTCAATTCCTTTTTGCAAATGTAATCAAGCCTTTTCATTTGTGAATCTGATCTCTTCCTTCTTACCTTGAGCCCATGATTGCAAAGGGGAATCCAAAAACCATGAAAGCCTGGACGTACTATGACTGGGCGAATTCTGTTTATTCATTGGTGATTACTACTGCCATTTTCCCACTATATTATGAGGCATCGGTACCAAATCCAGTTTCTTTTATGGGCAGGGAATTTGTAAATACCGCACTCATTAATTACGCTGGAAGTTTTGGATTTCTATTGGTTTGTATCATGGTACCTATTCTTAGCGGGATTGCCGATTATTCCGATAGCAAAAGGAAATTTCTATCGTTTTTCTGCACCTTGGGATCCATTTCTTGCGCTGGACTTTATTTCTTCGACCCCTTAAATCCAGGACTGGGCATATTGTTTTACATTCTGGCTCTCATAGGTTTTTGGGGGGGATTGGTTTTTTACAATGCATATCTGCCTTTGATAGCTCCTCCGGAAATGCATGACAAACTAAGTGCTAGAGGTTTCGTAATGGGATACATCGGATCAGCCATATTGCTGATAATCTGCTTGTTAATGTATTTTCAAAATAGTGAATTGCTCAAATTTTCGTTTGTTCTAACCGGTATTTGGTGGTTTGGATTTGCTCAAATAACGTTGAGGAAATTACCCGCCAGCGATCGCCCAAGTGCTTATCAT
>JBDNHP010000063.1:0-7579 GCA_041688765.1 Flavobacteriales bacterium | reverse complement strand
TCGGGTTTCCGATAAGTATTTGCAAAGCTATTTGGATGAATTCAGCTATAAAGCCAATCGTAGATATATGTCTGGTCAGCTTTTTAGCAGGGCCGCAATTGCCGGATCAGCTTTTAAGTGGTAATATTACGGACAAGCATTATTTGTTAATAAGGAAACAATGCATATATTAGTAATTTAGACCGCAAATTCCCACCGGATGTCACGATTAATTATTGCTTTTTCTCTTTGCTTGATCAGTCATTTAACTCAAGCACAGTCTTATCCTCCTATTCAATCAAACGACCCAAACATTCCTAATTGGGCTCAATTGATGTATTCTGAAAACCCGAATGCACTTGAAGTTAAGGCTCAGTACGAGCAATATTACGAAGGGCAGGATTTTGTAAAAACCGTGCATACTCAATATTATAAAAGATGGGTTTCGGCCAATCAGGCATGGATTGATTCAAAAGGAAATGTGGCGGCGCCTGATGGTGTTGAAAGAGTGGCTATGTCACGTGAGATTCTTAATAAACGAAGCGGTAACAGAGATGGAGAATGGTCTTTTGCCGGCCCTGATGTTCACTACAATGCCGACGGTACACTTACTCCTACTTCCGAGCAGGCCAATGTATATTGTCATGATCGCTCCTTGAGCAATCCAAACATCCTTTATTGCGGTACAGAATCCGGTGGGGTTTACAAAACCTTGGATGCCGGTGCCAATTGGGAATTTATGACCGCAGAAACCATGGTTAATACGATTACTGCAATTCGCATTCACCCCGCAGATCCTGACCTTGTGTATTTCTGCTCGTCCAACGACATTTGGCGAAGCAACAACGGGGGTTTAACATGGACTGTGATAGGACAGCCATCCTTTGTAGCGATGAATATTTCCGCCTGGGAAATAGCATTCAACCCTGGAGATTATTCCATTATGTATGCCGCCACAAATCAAGGGTTTTTTCGCTCTGTTGATGGCGGTGATAATTGGGTGGAAATCTTACAAAGAGAATGTATGCCCATCGTTTTTCAGCCAGGAAATCCGGATGTGCTTTATACTATTCAATACGAATCAGACCTCAATTATAGTCGATTTTACAAAAGTACCGATGCCGGATTGACCTTCGAGGTTTTTGATAATGGTTGGTATAGTCCCGCTCCTGGCGACGAGGGATTGATCAGTATTGATGGGGGAAGGCTGGCGGTTTCAGAGGCAGATCCCAATCGTATTTATGCTCTTTTGGTTGGATATCAAGATGCCGGTGCAAGCACGATTACCAATGGTTTTGTGGGAATATGGGTAAGTTATGACGCTGGTGAAACCTGGTCATTACCGCATGGGGAAATTGGCGCCCCATACACAGAAGATCATCCTAATCTGATGAACTTTTCAGGAGACAATGGGGATTATACTCAAATTCATTACAATACCACTATGGTCGCCTCTCATTTAGATGCCAACAAAGTTTTAATTGGGGGTTTAAGCCTATGGCAAAGTGATGATGCTTGTGCCAGCTATTTTGCAAAGGCCGGATATGTGGGTTATGTTCCAAATGTGCACGTTGATATGCAAGAATTGCGCATCTATAAAACAGGTGTCAATACCGAAGAAATATGGTTAAGCAATGATGGGGGACTTCATTTCAGCACTACGTTTATGGAAAGCCATGAAAGCAGATGTCGCGGAATAAGAGCCGTAAATCTTTGGGGATATGATCAAGGTTGGAACCACGATATTATGGTCGGGGGGCGCTACCATAATGGCAATATGGGCTATTATGAAATGTATCCGGAACGCGAGTTTTTGGCTTTAGGTGGAGGTGAAGCACCAACTGGATACGTGAATTATAGCGATGAACGCAAAACGTATTTTTCTGATATCGCTGGAAGAACACTGCCTGAAACCATTGATGGATTGCCTGAATATTTTGGAATGAGTTTATCTCCATACGAAAGCTATTGGTTCAATAACAGCTCTCGTATTATGTTCGACAACCGCTACTATAATGTGGCCTGGTTGGGTAAAGAAAATAAACTTTATAAAAGCATAAACGGTGGAAGCACGTTTGCTGAACACCACAGTTTCAATGTGAATCCTGATCATTGGGTTTTATGGATTGAACAAAGCTATGCCGATCCCAATGTGATGGTATTGCATCAAGCCACCGGTAATTCATCCAAACTCTGGAGAACTACCGATGGTGGAGATTCATGGTCGCAAATGAACATACCACAAACCCTTCGCGCTCTGGTCTTTACTTTAAGTGGCACAAATCCACAAGAAATGTGGGTTGCCTATGCTGATGGAAATATTGGCAATAAAGTCTATCGCACTGCAAATGCCGGAAGTACTTGGGAAAACTTAAGCGGAGCTGAATTAACGTCTGCTCGTCCTTGGGCAATTGCACATGTATTTGGCACCGATGGTGGGGTTTATCTCGCGTCACAACCTGGTGAAATGTATTATCGAAACAATAGTATGGATGTTTGGGAATTGGTTGCTGATGGAATCCCCGTAACGGCTGAGCCACTTCGATTAGTTCCATTTTATCGTGATAATAAAATCAGATTCGCCACTTGGAACTTAGGTGTGTGGGAAGCTGATTTGTATGAAACTCCTGCTTTGCTGGC
Source organism: Flavobacteriales bacterium (assembly GCA_041688765.1). Taxonomy (GTDB): domain Bacteria; phylum Bacteroidota; class Bacteroidia; order Flavobacteriales_D; family Sanyastnellaceae; genus JBDNHP01. The sequence continues at coordinate 4,960 of JBDNHP010000063.1, read as the reverse complement.
TGATTTTGCTGCTGACTACGGAAGCTTTTTCTGTCCGGGCGATCCCGTTCATTTTGTAGATCACAGTGTTTGCAGTGCTAATGCTACTTACGAGTGGTCATTCCCAGGAGCTATTCCGTCAGAGAGCGATGAGAAATATCCAACCGTAATATATGAAACGAGTGGACAGTTTGATGTAAGTCTTACAGTAAACGACAATGGCCAAAGTGCTACTGTAGTGAAAACTACTTATATACGCAGTGCAGATAATACAATGGCTCCTTTAGAAGAAGGTTTTGAAAATGGAGGAATTCCAGAAACTTGGAAGTTCAATCATCCAACTGGGGGTAATTTTAATTGGACCGTAACCACCGGTGCTGGTGGATTCGCAGAAAGCAGCTATTCTTTGTTCTTTGATAATTATTGGCAAGATGTAGGCAATAGCATGGACGAAGTTTGGACTCCTAAGATAGACATCAGTAATGCTCCGGCTCCTGAACTTCGATTTGATGTGGCTTATGCTCCTTACGGTTTTCCTTATACCGACACCCTTGCTGTACTAATCAGTCCTGATTGCGGTGCTAGTTGGGATCAGATATACATGAAAGGCAATACCGATCTGGCAACGGCTCCGGCAACCGGCGATCCCTTTATTCCAAATGCAGAGCAATGGAGAACGGAAGTTCTCGACTTGAGCGCTTATGCTGATGCTGATGAAATTATCATTGCATTCCGAAACATGGGAAGCTGGGGTAATTATATTTACGTAGATAATGTAAATTTAGATGAAGACGCTACAGGGGTTCAAGAATTTGGCAAGCCCGCAATTGCAATTTATCCCAATCCTGTATCTGATGAAATCAGAATAAGATCATCAGGAATAAACGCTGTCAATTGCGCTGTTATTATTAGAGATATTCAAGGAAGAATAATTCATAAATTAACCATTAATAATTCAATTGAATTAAATGGGATGAATATTCCAGTATATGATTTGAGTTCCGGTGTTTATGTATTCGAATTCCGCGATGAACAGCATGTTCTAAGCATCCGATTTGTGAAGAGGTAATCCTAAGCTTTACCCTTGCTGGGCAAAACACACAAATTTCGTTAACATGAAAAGAGTATTATTAATTACATCAACTTTAGTGTTTTTCATGCATTTGGCTATTGTTTCATTGGCTCAACCTGCTTTTCGTTTGAATGCGCCAATTTCACTGGGAATGGGATTTTCCTTCTCTCGAATGGATACCGATAGTGGAGCTGCATGGACCCAAGGAATTGGGGGAGTATTTCAAATCAGAGCGGGTGTTGGTATTCAGTTTAAAGAACGTGCCGGAATTGATTTTGAAGGGGGCCTATTTCTAAATGCTCAAACTTTTAGTCAGGGAAACAGTGAATACAGTGTGATTCATTACGACCCACAAATAGGCTGCTTGTTTTATGTGATGATGCCTTGTGGTAACAATCAGCCATGCAATATGAAGTTTGGCATGGGGTATGGATTCACCTACGTTTCGGCCTTTCAGCTTGAGCACAGTGAAGACCTGTTTTCTTCTATTACTCAGTCCGAAAAAATCAGACTGCCATACATGGCTCCAGAAGTTGGCTTGAGCTCCAATGAAGGTAGGCATTCCATTGATTTGGCTTTGAGGTACACACATCATTTGGGGGGATTTGATATGTTCAGCACCAAATTGTTTTCCGATTTAGGGCGAAGCGAGGCAAAAGCCAGGGGTAATTCATTTGGTTTAGTAGTCAGGTTTCGTCCGGGTTTGAATTGGAAAGAGTCCGTTAAAAAATTCAGTCCCATTGTAGATCCGCCTGATTATCTTGTTTTGCGTGAATTTGAGGGTCGTAAAACAGAGCGCTCCAAAAGTATTCAAGTGAGGCGTAAAAACATCACCATTTTCATTCGTGATAATGCCAATATTGATGGCGACACCATTTCCATGAGTCTCAACGGAAATTTTATTCTCAGCAATTATGGATTAGGAAGAAAACCCAAGAAAATTAAGCTGCCTTTGGATTATGGCACAAATCAGCTCATTGCTTATGCACATAACGAAGGAAGCGTTTCTCCAAATACGGCAGAATGTATTATTCGTTCAGGATGGAAAAAATTTCCGCTGATTCTTACCAGCTCGATGAAAAGAAACGAAGCGATCGAAATTGTTTTCGAAAATTAGAATAGTTCTCTCTTTAGATCACGAGCTATTTTGTGCAGAATAAGATCTCTTTGTAAAAAATTGTCAATTGCTTGCTCGGCATGTGTGAGCACTAACAGGGGATTAAAGTCCATTTTTTGGCGGTACTGAAGCAAAAACGCATCTCTACTTTCTTCTGACATTTCACTTACCTGCACAAGCTCTTGCGCCGCACCAAAACGAAGGCCTACATCCTTTAAATCCCCTAAATACTGGATGAGCCAACTCAATGCATAAAAGTAAGTCGATTGAATTACCAAGGGCTCCCTACCTTCGATTGCCGGAGGGAAACGGTTAAATGGCGAATTAACAATTGCATCAGTGCAATATGATTCAATATTTGGGTCAAGGGCAGGAACATTTCTTAATTGAACGCCCCCTTCCAATACGGTTGCGTAAATGCTAATCCACCTCAGTTTTCTCCTAAACTCATGCAACCCGTCTTCTATTTTACGTAAGTCTATTTCGCCTTCCTCGTATTGCCATTCCAACTTCTGCATTTCATCAATCAAAAACTCTGCAACAGCTTCACGCTCTTGTTCACTATTCATATTGTTCAACTCTTGGATATCTTTGAGGATAGCCTTTGTTTTGGCTCCACCAATCCAATTATCTGACTTAAGCTTTTCGCCTAAAAAGTCGATCTCCGCGTTAAATCGTTCGAGAAATACTTTGTCTGAAAGTGCTTTCAATTCTGGGATCTGAGCAAATTCTCGTGCCATCGTATCATTATGATCAATAGAACCCAATATGTCTTCGAGCTCCTTAAAAACCTTGTACCATTTATCAAGCTTTTTGCTATCCGCAATCTTGCGATACATTCTGCAAATTCCTTCAAGTCTGAAAAGTGTATTGCGCGCACCTGATCTGTAAAACTCTAGTCCCGGATTGACTGATTCCGCTGTTTTTTCTAATTGATTAGAAAGTGTGGAAAGGTATGACTTGAAGCGTATGTTGAAATCCGGATTCATAAATTGAGTATTTGTTTCTTATTCCCGCCTGCATCATTCCCCAATATTTTTTTCCATCTTCGCAAGCGAGCCCAAAGATAAACCACTAATTCCAATATACGATGCTTGAAATTATAGCCCTAGTTCTGCTTTGTAAACACAATGCAAAGCTGGTAAGAAAAAGGCGCTAAACCTTGGGTTTATGTATTAATAACAATTTTCCTCTGGATTGGCTTTGAGTTAATCGGGGCACTTGTAGGACAAATTCTTGTGGGAGAAGGATTACAATCTTACCTTTTTGCATTACTTGGCGCAGGAATTGGAGCTTTTATTTCCTATTCAATTGCTAAAAACATCAAGCCGGAGGCCCCGGATATGAAGGATGTTTTGGATGCGGAGATTTGATAGCATCTCCCCAAAGCTTGTTATCATATCCCGGAGATGGTTTTACCATTTAGCATTGTTGCGCTTAAAGAAGCTAATTCCATATTATTTACTAACGAACCTAAATCCCAGTTGTATTTCATGGGTTCCATCACTATGTCTGCGGATGTTTGTTGTGCTAAAATCGTAAGAGTAGCCAATCATTAATCGCTCATTCCATTCATAACCGGCCATGGCAACCCAGGCATCATTGCTTCTCCATGAAGCGCCTAGCCAAACCATTTTGCGGTAAAATGCACGTGCGCTAATATCCACTTTTAAGGGTGCTGGAAAAACATATTTGAACAGGGCAGATGGCTCTAGCATAAAGTCATCATTGACTTGCCATTTGTAACCTCCAAATAAATAATAATGATCTTCGAGTTTGCTCAGGGATTGAGTTTCGCTATCATACAAATTGATTTGATTTTGCAGCATTTGCGGCGCACTGAAACCAATGTAATAATCTTCACCATACAGGTATGCCCCAAAAGTTGCGTCAAACACAATCTGGTCGCTTAGCTGACTAAATAAAGCAGGGTCGCCCTGTTCTCCAAGTGTAATTTTACTGCCATCAATCGCAAACTGAAGCATGCCCATCGACATTCCTAAACTCAATTTGGTATAATCATTCAATTTGAAGTGATAAGCATACGAAAACTGAATGCCCGTGCGCCTTGTAGGGCCGGCATTATCCGTAAACAAATAGCCTCCCAATCCTACTTTAGGATTTCGAAGCGGCCCTTGCAAACTCAACACAAAGGTTCTTGGAGCATCCGTAATTCCAACCCATTGATAGCGATTCATGCTTCGGGCCTCAAATTCGGTTTTAGATCCTGCAACAGCCGGATTCATCATGTAGGCTTGACTTAAATACTGACTCACTTGAGGTAGTTGTTGAGCATGGCCTCGTTGTGAAACACCAATTAGAAAAAGGCATAGCATAATGGCATAAAGCCACTTCAATAATTCCGGCGCCGTATTTCCGATGTTTATCCGCTTAGCGTTATGAATCATAATTCTTTTCATCGCAAAATGGTTAATGGTCCGCTTATTTTATCCTGAAACTCCGGTTCATTTATATCGATCACGTAATAATAGGTCCCGATTGGCAAAGGATCCCCATTAAATCTGCCATCCCAAGGTTCATTGTATCCCTCGCTTCTGAAAAGCAATTCTCCCCAACGATTATATATTTCAACTACGATATTCGGATACATTTCTACATTGCCGATGATCCATGTTTCGTTCATGTTATCGCCGTTTGGAGTGAAACCGTCGGGGATGTCTATTTCGGGGATGATGGAGATTAATACACTGTCAATGGAAACGCAGCCATTAGCATCTGTAACTTGCAGAAAAAAGTACTGATCATTCATCAAACCAATTACGGTAGGATTA
>JBDNHP010000517.1:0-4240 GCA_041688765.1 Flavobacteriales bacterium | reverse complement strand
GTTATGCAAAAGTAATTGATGATTACACCGCAAAATCGCTAAAAACTATTTTTGATGTTCATATTGATAAGGAGGCGAAAATCACAACTGATGGTTGGACAGGGTGCGCTCCACTGAAAAAGACATATCCTCATTTAGAACAAAAATTATCCGATAAAGGGCAGAATTTTAAGATGCTACATATTCAAATCAGAAATTTCAAAAATTGGTTAAGAGGAGTACACTCATATTGCCATGAAAGCTATATAAATCAGTACATTCAAGAATATTTCTACAGGTTCAATCGCTTAAATTTTAGAACTACAATTCTCGAAAAGCTGTTAAACAGAATGATCGCTCACACGCCAACCACTTATAAGTCAATTAAATACAATGCAACTTAAAGGGCTAACCCTATAAAATGAAATAGACATTTTCAGTCTTGTTAACCCCAAAATGTTTACTGTTCTCTAAACATTTAATAGTAAACATTTTAAATATTGTTTAGTCTAAATTGTTAATTCCTTCGCAAAATAAAAAACGAAAACTCTGTATTTGTCGAATGACTAGGCACAGGGATTAAGAAATATAGATTCCGCAAAAGTCTACTATTTATTTTCAATGAGCATATCCTAAATTCGAATATAATAGCGGTATGCTAACATTTTCAATTGGGTTATGACTACAATAATGACAGAGTCTTTCAGTGTTGACAAGCGATTGCGATGATATGTGCTAAAATAATTTCAACACCAAAGGGATTAACAACGGAATGAGTACTAAAAAAGGGCTATCTCTTCAAGCGAGACAGCCCAAATGCAATGTATAAAGAATAACGTTAAAAGCTCGCCTTAGCTGAAATCACAACATTTCTTCCAGCCGATGCAATTCCAGAGCTGTAGGGCCTGTATCGCTGATCAGTGATATTCTCGACACCACCGTACAAGCTGAAATTTTTATTCAGATTATAAGCTGCTTTAAAATTTAAGGTGTACCACGCAGGAGAATAAGGATTACCATTTACATCAGCCGCATAGAGATAATCTTTTCCAATTTCCTCTTGAGGCATATCAACAAATGCCTTCTCAGCATTAAACATTACATAAAAATCAAGATTCACTTTTTCATCTTGGAAAGTAAGATGCGAAACGCCAAAGAAAGGAGCGGCATGTCGCAATGGACTCACAGTTCCATCTTCCAACTCCTCCTCGCCTATTTGAAAATTCACTCTTGTCATAAATCCAAAACCTTGTGCAAGCTTGATTTCAATTGCAGTTTGAATACCATATACCGTAGCACTGGCTGCATTTTGAAGCGCTACAACTTTGCTCATTTCACCATCATAAACGAGACTATCTTGTCCAGCGAATTGATAATCTCTGCGCACCATCGCATCCTCCAATACAGAATAATAACCGGTAAAATCAACTTTTACCGAAGATCCGAAAACCTTTGCCAATCCAATTTCTCCGTTGTAGATATACTCCGACTTCAAATATGGATTCGGTACTATTACGGTTCCCGGTTCAGGATCAAAAATCTTGCCCATATCATCAACATTTGGTGAGCGGAAACCAGTAGATGCATTGGCACTTAATGACCATTTTTCATTAGGATTAAATACCAATCCGGCACTTCCTGTAACAGCAGAATTTTGAAGCTTCGCAGAAATAAACTCGAAATTGTAAAAGGCTGTGTCAAAAGCGGCGTTGAGCACAAACGAATTATAACGAACACCAATTTGAGAACGAACTTTTTCACTGAATTTATATTGGTGAGTGAGGTATGCTGCGTAGGATGACCAATCGCTTTGTGGATAACGTGGTGCTCCCGGAATAACTTCATTGGTATCGATATTTTCATCTTTACCGCTTGAAGCAATTTCATCTCTCACAATCTCAATTCCATAAAAAATCTCGTGTTTTAAACGCAAAGATTTATTGAAATCAACATTCAAAGAATAGGCATCAACTTCTTCCAGACGCGTTCTTCTTTCGTTATCGTTAAAATTCCTATCAATTCGACTTTCTTCAAATCGTTGCTGAGCAATTCGGATGTTCATTTGATCATAAATCAAGGTAGATTTCAGATGACTAATTCCCAAATTATTCATCATCCAGATTTGAGGTCCATAGGCCCATTCTCCGCTTCGTGGCAAACCATTTTTCAATCGAATATGACGGTCATACCGTGAATAATCCGAAGTTGCTGAATAATGAAAACCGTATTGAAAATCCCATTGATCATTCGGTTTAAAACGAACTTTTTGCATCATGTTAATCTGACTATAAGCCGTTGGATTTTGCAGCAATGGATCTTCGTTCCTAACTACCACATCCAATGAGTCGATTCTTTGCACAAAGAAGGGGCGCAAATAATCTTCCGGGCCATTTGCTCCCATTTTTAGGTCACCGAAATCATAAGAACTGAAACTGCTCAGAATTGCCCACTTTTTCCAACCGAGATTAACATCAAAATGGTAGGTATTTTCCTGATTAATGGATGAGTAACGCGTAACAGCTTTTCCGGTAGTGAGTCTTTTACCATCGAAAGAAAGTTGAGGACTGAGGGTTTGAAAACTCATTACACCACCAATCGCATCACTTCCATATATTACGGATCCCGGTCCAAAAAACACTTCAGTATTTTCGATGGCGAACTGATCGAGTGAAATCACATTTTGGAGATTTCCAGATCTAAAAATTGCAGTATTCATCCGAACACCATCTACAGAGTACAAAAGTCGGTTGGTTGAGAATCCACGAATCATTGGACTTCCTCCACCCTGCTGACTTTTCTGAATAAACACTTCTCCTGAAGTGGAAAGCATATCAGCAGCAGTTTGAGGATTTTGTAAAGCAACATCCTTAGCTGAAATGGTATTAATCCGAGATGGAATTTCCCTAGCATCCTGGGTCCATCGTGAAGCTGAAACCACCACCTTATCTAAAGAAACACCGGTATTTTCAAGCAATACTTTAAATCCAATTTTTTGGAGCTGATCGTAACTATACGAAGCGGTTTTGTAACCAATAAACCGGATATCGATTTTGCTTGAACCTGCAAATGCTGCTACATCAGCTTGCCCCATAGCATTAGTAAATACAACGGTTTTTGGATTCTCGCTAAATACAGATGCAAGCTCCAAGGGCTCAGCGGTTTTTTTGTCAAGTACAATGAGCACTTGTGAAAATGATAATATGCTAATTACCATGCTTGAGCATAGTAAAATGATTTTCTTCATTTTATTAAAGATTAGTTAGTAGAATACGATGAATTAGATCCTGTTAAAAACGGATCTCAGCAGATTAAAATTTAGCCTCTGGAGGCTGATCAATGGAAGTTAAAAAGCCGGAAATCAAATCCACTTTGTAAAAGTCAAGTAACTCAACTTTGAAGACATTTGTAAAAGGCACTTGGAATTGATGGCTATTCAAGAATAAATTTCTCAAAAAACAAGCCACTCTTATTTCCTTTTGTTTAATTGGAGCTCCAATGCCGAAGAATGAATAAAAAACATGATCAAGGCGCTTATTTAAAACTGTTTCATCATGGTCTAACCAACAATAATAATGTATTGAATCCGGAGATTGTATGATTTCAACAATATCATACATAAGGCCTTTGTATTCAAATTCATGCGAGTGATGCCAATCTAGTTCGGTCTTGGTTTGCTCTATTGAAAAACGGAGTAGTTCGAGTTCAGATTTGTCTATGCCTTCAATCATTTCCCACTTCAGTTCTTTGCGCAATTCTGCCTTTTCCCAATTCAACAAGGCAAAAGCACCGAGGAAAGGCAAAATGAGAACAGACAATAATATGACTCCAAAAAGGCTTTTCAAGAGTGAAATTCAATTGAAAGCTAAAGGTACATATAATTTAAGCCTTGACTATTTCCTGAGCAATCACAATTTAATCGCATTAATACCCTAGCCTGAAACGTCGTAATTGACCTCACAATTTTCGGAAGTTGGATGACTCTGGCAGGTTAAAATGTAACCCTGCTCCAGTTCACCCGGCTCCAAAGAATAATTAGCTTCCATTTTAACTGTACCTTTTTCAAGTTTTGCCATACAGGTTCTGCAAACTCCGCCTTTGCATGAAAAAGGCATATCGGCACCTTGTTCTAAAGCCGCATCGAGAATAGGTTTACCGCCGTAAGCCAAATCGAATTGGATTGAATTTCCGTCAATCGTTACTTGAACTCTGGAAACCTTAGATTGATCTTCAGGGGCGATAATACTGTCTTTACGCTCTTTCC
>JBDNHP010000516.1:0-3297 GCA_041688765.1 Flavobacteriales bacterium | reverse complement strand
TTTCTGAAATCTTCTTTCGAGAGCTTTATCTTTTTCAAAGTATTTTTGGTATTCATTCAAAGTGGTAGCGCCAATTGCACGAAGTTCGCCACGAGCTAAAGCAGGTTTCAATATATTGGCTGCATCCATAGCACCTTCAGAAGCACCGGCTCCAATCAGGGTATGAATTTCATCAATGAAAAGTATAATCTGTCCATCGCTTTCCTGCACCTCTTTTACCACACTTTTCAAACGTTCTTCAAATTCACCCTTGTACTTAGCTCCGGCAATCAGGGCGCCCATATCCAAACTGTAAATTTGTTTGCTTTGCAGATTTTCCGGAATATCACCACTTATAATGCGATGCGCAAGTCCTTCAGCAATCGCTGTTTTACCAACACCGGGTTCACCAATTAAAATGGGATTATTCTTGGTTCTTCTGCTCAGAATTTGAAGTACTCTTCTGATTTCTTCATCTCTTCCAATAACGGGATCTAGCTTGCCATTTTGAGCGAGTTGATTCAGATTTTTGGCGTATTTACTCAGCGAATTATAGGTCTCCTCCTGACTTGCAGAAGTTACTTTTTGTCCTTTTCGCAATTCTTTAATTGAACTTTCAAGATCCTTCCGATTGATACCGTTGTCTTTGAGGAGTTGCGAGGCTTTGTCCCTTCCATCAAGTAATCCGAGCAAAAGATGTTCAACCGAAACATACTCATCTTTCATGTCCTTGGCTATAGCTGAAGCCTTGAGTAGAACTTGATTTGCTTCTCGACTTAATTGCAACTCTGCGCCACTAACTTTGGGATAGCCTTGGACAATGCGCTCCAGAGCGGCTTTCATCATTTCGATATTGGCTCCGCTTTTGCCGAGCAGAAAAGGAGAAACGCTTTCGTCTGTTTCAAAAATACCTTGTAATATATGGGCGGGCTCTACGCTTTGCTGCCCATGCCCAACCGCAATTTGTTGCGCTTGTTGCACTGCTTGTTGCGACTTGATTGTAAACTTATTGAAATCCATATTGTTAGACTTTTCAGGGGTTATTATCTTTTCGTCAAAGAATGAACCAAAGTGAAATATTGCACAGAAACACGGTAAATTTGTCAGCATAAACTAAGTAGCCTGTAAATGAGTCAGTAATGAAGGTTTTTCTGTTAGGATATATGGGGAGTGGAAAAACTACCTTAGGCAAGCATCTCGCGAAACGATTGGGCTTGTCTTTCTTTGATTTGGATGCTGAAATTGAATTGACAAAAGGGCAGAGCGTAGTAAAGATTTTTGAACTGGAGGGAGAGGCTGGTTTTAGAGGAATTGAAAGACAACAATTAAAATCCCTCATCGATAAACAAGAAAAAATGGTGCTTTCATGCGGTGGAGGAACGCCATGTTTTTACGATAATATGAGGCTGATGAATGCCTCTGGATTAACCATTTATCTGAAAATGGACCCAGCAAGTTTGGCCTACAGATTGGTAAATTCAAAAACGATAAGACCAATACTGAGAGATAAATCGGAAAAGGAGTTGGAAGATTTTGTTCGCCAGCATTTGCGCGAGCGCGAAGACATGTACAATGAAGCGGAAATTACAATTAACGCTTTAGGCTTTTCATCCTCTAAAATCGATGAGCTGGCTGAGAAAATTAGGAATTATTCCAAATAAGCCGAAAATTTCCCTTTGGAGTTCAGCACTGAAACATGCTCTTTAAGATTGGTGCTCAAAGTCATGCCTATATAATCTGCCCGAATTGGAAATTTTCGGTGTACACGGTCAACTAAAGTTACAGTAGAAAGCTGTTTGGGCGACTCATTCAATAGGAACTGGGTCGCATAGATCAAGGTTCTACCTGAATTCAATACATCATCAACCAAAATCACCGTTTTATTCTTTAAGGTTGAAACATCTCCATCAATGCGTATTTTTTCGCTGAGAGGCTTGTCTTTATTGATGAAAAGCGTGTAATAATGCAGGTCCAGCGGAGAAATAGACTTCAAACGATCATAAATCATTTGTCCAATCAGTGCACCTTTTTCATGAATGCCAATGATCACCAATTCTGATTCATTGTAATTGCGTTCGAATATTTCGTGTGAAATACGAACGATCTTGCGCTCTATCTGAAGATGATTTAGTATTTGAACTTTTGACTCCGGCATATTACAAATTTAGTTTTTTTCCTTCTTATCGCATTCGAAAGAAAAGAAGAATAATTTATTTTTTTTCAGCGATCATGAATACCTCTCTCCCTGCTCTTGGTGCTATGGAGTTACGGCAAACTTCAAGAGTTTGGACATTGAAAAAGGGAGAAAATCGTTGGAAGTATTCATCTATTGAACCTCCAAAAGGCGGGCCTAATTCCGTTAAGGGAAAATTGAATAAAACTCCTACTAGTTTGCCTTTAGGGGCTAATAATTCATGCATCTTTTGCACGTAACGATCTCTTAGATTGGGATTTATTGCACAGTAAAATGTTTGTTCCAATATCAGGTCAAATTCAGCTTGAATGGAGAAAAAATCCCGACCCAACCATTGCGATTCCGGGAAATTTGGAACGCGCTCTAAAAAGTTTCTTTTAGGACTCTCTGCAAGGTCAGACAGAACTACATTTGCAAAGCCCTTTTTCCATAAATACTCCCCTTCATAGGAGTTTCCGCAACCCGGAATCAAAATGCGAAGATTCTTATTTGTGACTTGATCGATATAAGTGGCGAGCGGACCAGATGCATATCCAATATCCCATCCGGCTTGATTTTCATCATAACGCTGTTGCCAGAATCGCTTATCTAAAATTGTATCACTCATGCATTTATCTTTCAAATAGCATTATACTTTCAAGATGCGACGTATGCGGAAATTGATCAATCAAAGTGAATTTTTTTAGCGCATAGCCTGAATTGTTCAAAATCTCAGCATCCCTTGCCTGTGTTGCAGGATTGCATGACACGTAAACGATCGCTTTTGCATTCAAACTTATAACTAAATCCAGCGTTTTTGGAGCGAGTCCGGCCCTTGGCGGATCCATCAAAACGGTATGAATTTTACCTCGGTACTCAGGAAATTGTTCCAGAAATTTTCCGGCATCAGCAGCAAAGAATTTAACATTTTCAATGTTGTTTCTTTTCGCATTTATATCGGCATCTGTAATGGCTTCCTGTACTATGTCAACGCCAATAACTTCTCTTGAATTTCCTCTTGCCAACAATTGAGTAATGGTTCCCGTTCCGCAGAATAAATCGAGTACCACAGCATTCTCAGGGGTACATTCATTGCTGTATTGAATGGCCTTGCTGTAAAGTTTTTCGGCACATTTAGGGTTGGG
>JBDNHP010000515.1:0-3668 GCA_041688765.1 Flavobacteriales bacterium | reverse complement strand
TTTCTGGTATGTAATTCCATTTTTCCACAAAGACGCCAAGACAAAAAGGTATGCAAAACTCTTACCATACAACGCATTGCACGTTTTACGTATCTCCTTATGGAGATTAATTCAATAATCATATTTCCCATTCCAGAGCATTTTTAACCATTCTTTTAGGGAAGATTCACGCTTATTTACGCCGGGTTTATAGAAGGCAGTGCCTTTGATTTTATCAGGCAAAAATTCTTGATTCACAAAATTACCTTCACCGCTATGACTGTATTGATAGTCCTTTCCGTAATTCAAGTCCTTCATCAATTTAGTGGGAGCATTGCGCAAATGAAGTGGAATGCTCAAATCTCCCGTTTCTTTCACCTTAGCAATCGCATCATCAATGGCAGTATATGCAGAATTGCTCTTTGCCGACGTTGCCAAATAAAGCGCACATTCCGATAACAGAATCCGAGATTCAGGCCATCCAATTTTTTCAACCGCAGAGAAGGTGGTTTCAGCCATTACCAAGGCCGTTGGATTAGCCAATCCTATATCTTCTGCCGCTAAAATCAACATTCTTCGGGCAATAAATTTAGGATCTTCACCCCCCTCTACCATCCTGGCCAAATAATACACCGCAGCATTAGGATCGCTTCCACGGATAGATTTAATAAATGCAGAAATAATATCATAATGCATTTCTCCAGTCTTATCGTACATCGCCATGTGCTGCTGTACAATGCTCATGCAAAGTTCATCAGTGATTTCAACAGGACTCTCATCTGTAGCCGCAACCACCATTTCGAGTACATTGAGTAATTTCCGTCCGTCACCTCCCGATAATCGCAAGAGTGCTTCGGTTTCTTTCAATTCCACTCCTCTGGCTTTTAACCAGATATCATTCGCAATAGAACGATGCAATAATTCCAGCAAATCCTTTTCCTCAAAGGTTTTCATTACATACACCTGACAACGGGAAAGCAACGCCGGAATCACTTCGAAGGATGGATTTTCAGTTGTTGCTCCAACCAAAGTGATGATGCCTTTTTCAACTGCACCCAATAAAGAATCCTGCTGAGATTTGCTAAAACGATGAATCTCATCAATGAAAAGAATAGCATTTCGATTTCCGAACATACCCTGACTTTTCACTTTGTCAATCACTTCGCGAATATCTTTCACTCCCGAACTGATTGCGCTAAGCGTGTAAAATGGCGTTTTGAGTTCTTCAGATAAAATACTGGCGAGGGTCGTTTTCCCCACTCCTGGAGGTCCCCAAAAAATCATAGATGGAATTTGTCCGAAACGAATGACTTGTCGCAGCGGGGCATTCTCACCCACCAAATGACTTTGCCCCACATAATCGTCCAACTTGCGGGGTCTCATTCGTTCTGCCAACGGAATAGCAGGTTTTTCCATGCGCTCAGGTGCCATCATCACGTCTGCGTTTCCATCGTTTATGCGTCCAAAGCCAATACTCAGGCTTTTCTATGATGATTCCTTCTAAAAACCGGGTCATTTTCTCTGTAATTTCTCCGTAAGCCGTTTCATTCGGTTTATCGCAAAGGAGAGTAAATTTCAATTCGTAATAACCTCGCTTTACTTTGATAATTTGTCCGAAAACTACCGGGGTATCGTACTTTTTAGCATATCTCTCCGATCCAAAAAGTATGGCGGTATCCTGATTGAGAAAGTTCATCCAATAAGATTTGCTCGAACTTACCGGAGCCTGATCCATAGCAAATGCAATAACTACAGGAGCTTCGTAATCTTCAAATGCTTTAACAGTTTCCTTGGATGACACTAAAATGCAACCATGTTTAGCGCGAGTTAGCTGTACCTGCTGATCCATAAAGGGATCGCGCAATTTTTTGTAAATACCGATGAGCTTCATAGGGATTTGTAAGGCTCCGGCATTGGCGAAGAGCTCCCAATTATTGTAATGTCCTGCTACCAATAACACTTTTCGCTTTTCATCGGCATATTTTTGGAGGAGGGAGGTATCCTTGGAAAACATACGTTCCCGGGCGCTCTTTTCGGAAATAGAAAAGCCTTTAAGTGCTTCAACTATGAGATCGCAGAAATGCCGATAAAAGGCTCTGGATATGCTTTTTAATTCCTTTTCGGATTTTTCAGGAAAAGAATTGCGCAGGTTTTTCATCACTAGTTTTTTGCGATAACCAGCGAAGTAAAACAAAACAACAAAAAACAGGTCGGAGAGCCTATATAGCAAGAAAAACGGCAATCTGGAAATTGGCCAAATCAATAAATAATACAGCAATTTGCTTCCCATGGGGCAAAGTTAGGGAAAGCAATGTCGAAATGCAGAATTAATGCGCTACCATGAATCTTTTGGAATGAGTGATGCCTTCATTATTGCTCAGCATCATCACATACAAACCTGCAGTCCATTGGCTCACATTGAGGTAGGAGGTTGAGCTGTTGATGCGCTCGGAAAAAACCAAGGCACCGCTCATGTCAAAAACCTGTATGCTCATGTTTCCTTGATCATAGTGACGCATCACTAAGCTCTGGTCGGCTGGTACAGGAAAGAGATCAAAGGCCAAAGCTGATGCTTCTGGTAGATCGGTGGACAAATCCTCATAATCGACTTTGAGTTCTGCAAATCCGCTGCAATCATCCCCATCCCAATTGCTCTGAATACTGATCAATAAATAGCGCCCGATTATTCCATCTAAATAAGGTCCATCGATTCCCTGATAGGAGTTGCTGCCTGATGCTTCGGCAATTTCCATCGTCCCCCAACTTTCCCAATCCTGAGCGTTGATGCTGAGATCGAAATAACAATTTCGGATTCCCAATCCTGTAGATCCCGGTACATTACAATTCCAAAAATGGCTTTGAAATAGGGCTTTGGGACTGCCTAAATCGTACATGATCCAATGTCCCTCTCCTCTCTCCGTATTGGGATTAACAGAAGTTTCACAACTGAGCCATGCGTCTTCCCAATTAACGGAATGTGCATCAAATTCGCATTGCGCCATTACTCCATTTCCATGGAATAAAATAAGCGATATAATGAATTTATAAATATGCTTTTTCATACTCAACTATTCATGAAGCCCAAAGGCTGTCCGTTATTGATATAGTAGAAATTATTGAGGTTGGGAAGCACGTATTCGAAATCAGAAATCGGCAATCCCATCCATAGCGCGAGTTCGGCAAAATACTCATCTGCCGAAGTAGTAGGAATCAAAACTCCTCCTCCTACTTCCTGTTCAGAACCCAAAACTAGACTTGGGTACTGACCATAAATTTGTCCTCCGTTTACGCTTCCACCCATCACAATAGCATTTCCGCCTCAAGCATGATCGGTTCCATTTCCGTTGGATCCGAGGCTGCGCGCAAAATCAGAAATAGTGAATGTGGTCACTTTTTGCGATTGCCCAATTTCTTCCATAGCGGCATTAAATTCCTGCAAACCTTGACTCACTAAACTGAGCATATTCACTTGATTATTGAGCACCTCATCATGATGATCCCATCCTCCAAAATTTAGGAAAAAGGTTTGACGACTATGTCCTAGTGCATCTTGTGCTGCAATTGTTCTGGCAATCATTTCTAGATTTTTTTGAAACCGGATTAGACTGCGTGAACTGAGTAGCGAATGGAGGAACGGCACCTATAGATGCGTTAAATAATTCATGTTGTGCTTGTGAATTAATCACTTT
>JBDNHP010000514.1:0-6984 GCA_041688765.1 Flavobacteriales bacterium | reverse complement strand
TTATCCGATAACAGCGGATTGAAAATATCTCAAACTTATTACAACAGCACTAAAGAATACGCTTTCGTTTCATTTACTAGAAATAATGAAAAGACCCTCAATCATATTAACAGGTAGGGCAGCAGGGCAATGGTATGTCGATACCTTGAACAGCAATATGCCAAGCATTGGAAAGAAGGAAAAAGAATACTATATTATTCAAACCGAATTTGCCCCTATCAATGATCTTCTTCCCAATAAAATGCCACAGGCAGCAAAGTTGCTTGAGCCTTATTTTGTAAAACAAGAAGCAGAACAAACACCTTATATTTTGGCGAATATTACTTTGCACGAAGCAGTTTCATACTTTACTATTAAACTTAAGTACTTTGTTTCCATAGAGTCTATTATTCAAGCAGAAATTGATAATAGATCACTTAGAGTGGGATTGCTGGGAACAAACTATACAATGACCAATGATTATTGGGAAAAGACTTTTCCGTACCTCCAATTCGAGTCGCTTCCAGATGAATTGAGGTTGGCTGTTGATGATTTGAGAAAGTGCTACTTTGATGGTGCCAATAAGGCTTTGGCATTGTGTATCTTTAAGCAATTACAATGCATAGAAGTAGATTGTTGGATACTCGCTTGCACGGAGCTTGCACTTGCGTATGATGATGCAGGTATTGAGCTGTCAATAATTCATCTACCCAAACTGCAATGTGAGTATTTAATTAGATCCTCAGCATAAAAAGCCTATTTGACAGAAAGTTCTTGATGATAGAAAAAACTCCAATGACTGTAGTTGTAAACGTAATCAACAAAATGTGATTTATTATTTTAAAAGGGATAATGGATAACTAATTGGATTCCGGATTTGATGATGCCTATCTCGATAATGTTGAGACCAATTACTTTTATAGCTTGTCCGCAATATTAATAATCAAAAACACATTCCTCAATTTCTGTTCTACTCAAAAGTTTAACTGAAATAGTGTAATTTGGTTTTGCATCAGAATCCAGATGCAGAGCAACGAAATATTTATAGCTCAATGGAAAATATAATGCTGGGCGAAGTTGCAGAGTAGCAACAAATTTTTTCTAACTCATCAAATTTACTGAATGATCAAAATTTTATCGCCTGAAAATTGGAATGATATCATGGGAATTCAGGCAAAAAGGAAGGGATATTGTTACCGATCAAATTAACATTAACAAACCGGAAGAATATTAACCTTCTGTAACATTAAATTAGGATGCATCGCATACCGAAATGAAATTTACTACATAACAGTGTATTTTATGAAGTTGGTATGTCGCTCCTCTGGAGCTTTGTCCCAAGCCCATTCATGCCTTTTATAAATATTTAGCTCCCTTGGAGCTGAAAAGATTTGTTCAAATGCAGAAAATAAGCACTCTTGATAAAAACCCTCATGCAAAGGAATCTCAAAAATCATTGGTACAATTGCGAATATGCATTTATTTATATGATGGCAATTTATCAACGCAGCACATTGATTTACCAATTATCAATGGATTAAGGTTTTAGACTGTCTTACTTTCTTTACAAGCTTTTCCAGACTGAATACTTTGAAGTAATAAAGTTCGCTTCCTAAAAATCCAGTAAAAAATTTAATCGTTTGTAATAATTACCTTTGCTTTTAACTAAGATGTGTAATTAATAGTTAAAATCATGACCACAAAAAAGAAAAAATTGAGCATCTTTGAAAGTGCTGCTCACAAGGCGATTCAGTTTACGGGTTCAACTTTAGCATCAGTGATTGCATTAAGCATTATCCTAGTCTGGATTCTTACCGGTCCCTTGTTTCACTTTTCCGATACTTGGCAGTTGGTTATAAATACCGGAACCACCATAGTAACTTTCCTTATGGTATTTTTGATACAAAGGGCTCAAAATAAAGATTCAAAAGCCATCCATATGAAATTGAATGAACTGATAGCTTCATTAAAAGGACCTAGCAACAGACTTGTTGATGTGGAAAATATTCCTGAAGAGGAGCTAGAAATACTTCATAAATTTTATTATACGCTTGCTCTAATGTCTTCAAAGGATAGTGACCTTTCTGTATCTCATTCTATTGACGAAGCCAAACATCGCCATATAGAGAAAATGAGTTTTAAAAATAAGTGAATATCATCATAGTGAATCTTGACGAATGGTTGGTAGAAACAATGCAAAATTCTTTTGATAATTTGAATTTAAAGATCCTGGGCAATTTGGAATGCTTGAATTTAAGGAATAGATGAAGATGCATGTGAATAATGCAGGGCATGAGTTATTTGACCTGAAGAAGGCATTTGAACTAATTCCTTAAAAATGAGGTATATTTAATCAATGTTACACGAGGTGTTTACATATATAAATAGCCGAATTTACTTGGATTGGTGGTTTTTAAAGGTTCGAAAGTGCCTGAATCATCTTCGAAGGGTACAAAACAAAACTATCTCCTCAGCTAGTTTTCAATTTGTGTTAATGAACCTTGTATTGGATTGCTTTATTTTAATTAGCAATTTCCCACTTAGATTTGCGTTCAAAATATTCAAAAACAATACACTTGTGAATCCAATCTTAAATATTGGGTCCTTTCGAGGTCTGACTTTACTATTATTAATATTTTGCGCAAGCGTCTTTGTTTCATGCTCTAAAGAAAGAAGATCAAATAAGGCTGGAGCCTGCATGCAAGACTTTGTAATCAATATTTCTGAGTATGCCAAAAGTATTGATCCCGACTTCATTATAATTCCACAGAATGGTATAGAGCTTGCATTTCAAGATTTGGAACCTGAATCCGAATTACATAAAAATTATATGCACGCCATTGATGGGTTTGGGGTAGAGGAATTATTTTACAATTCAGCATTTGATCCGGATTATGAGCGAATTGAGATGCTGGATTTATTAGTTGGGCAAAAAAAAGTGTTGGTTTCAGAATTCATCTCCCAATCCGAAGCGATTTCCAATGCTATCGAACGGAATTATAGTCGGGGTTTTGTTTGCTTCCCCCGCGATGCAAGTAATTATGATTACACTCAGATTCCAGATACTGCGATTGAACAAAATGATGTCGATATCTTCAGCTTATCTCAAGTTAGAAATTACCTGTATCTCATTAGTTCAGAAGCATTTGATTCTAAAACTGAATTGCTCAATGCAATTGCTGCTACTGATTTCGACCTTGTAATAGTTGACTTGTTTTTCGAGGATGAGGCTTTTACTTTTTCCGAGATCAATCAAATTAAAACCAAGTCCAATGGAGCAAGACGATTGGTGATTTCCTATATCAGTGTGGGCTCAGCCGAGAAATACCGGTATTACTGGAAGAATGGTTGGGGACTGCATCATCCACTTTGGCTGAAACGCAAGTATGATGGTTACGAGGATGAGTTTTGGGTGAAATTCTGGAAGGATGAGTGGAGAGAGATTATTTATGGTAATGATAATTCATACATGAAAAAAATTTTGGATTCCGGATTTGATGGTGCCTATCTCGATAATGTTGAGGCATACTATTTTCTATATTATAAAGATTGATATGCTTTTACTTTTTCTAAATCAGTATTCAATAAAGCTTTCAAAAAGTACAAACGTAATTAAACGTAAGTAAACGTTTAGCGCACGACTAATTTCATCCTGTCTTATGAATTTTGCAAACTAAAGGCTCTGGATCATTTGCAGTCAATTTATTTGTAACTCTTTTGTTCTGTGCGTTTTGAATGGTCTATGGAATTGATAAGGTTTTTAAAAAGATGAAGTTAACTCAAGAACAAGAAGATATTATTCGTTCCAATGGAGATATCATCATAAATGCTGTTGCGGGATCCGGAAAAACGAGCACTCTAATCGAATACGCCAGATCCAGACCGACCTCCTGTAGAATTCTCTATTTGGCATTTAACAGATCAGTGAAATTGGAGGCGATTCAAAGGTTTGCAAAGGAAGGTCTTAGTAATGTAAAAGTAGAGACTGCACATTCTTTGGCATTCAAAGAGGTTATAGTGGCCAAAAATTATTCGCTCAAAGTACATGGCTACACAACAAGTGAAATTGCCGAGATTCTTAAAATTAGAGTTAGTGGAGATAAGCATGTTGAATTTGTTATCGCCAATCATATCAATAAGTTTTTCACTTTTTTCTGTAATAGCGATAAAAGTAGGCTTGAGGATCTAAATTATCTCGATACTATTTCGGAGCCCAAGGCTAAGTCATTTGTAGCATCATTCTATAGCTATATTGCAAGCAAAACGATAGTATTCTTGAAGAAAATGGAAAATGCAGAAATCGAAATTAGTCATGATTTCTATCTAAAGAAATTTCAACTCTCCGCTCCGAATCTTCCTTTTGATTATATATTATTTGATGAGGGTCAGGATGCATCTCCTGCAATGCTCGATATTTTCATGAAGCAGAAAGCTACAAAAGTAATTGTAGGTGATACTCATCAGCAGATCTATAGTTGGCGATTTGCAGTTAATTCTTTAGAGAAAACGGATTTTACAACTTTTCTGCTTTCAACAAGCTTTCGATTCAGTCAAGACATTGCGAATCTCGCCCGAGAAGTGTTAAGTCTAAAGGCTCATATAAAGAAGCATGAAGCTGTTTCGATTTCGGGTAAGGGCAATCATGATTCGGTGAGAATTAAGGCTACTCTGGCCAGAACTAATTTGGGATTATTGCAGAAAGCGATTGAATATATCTCCGATAATCAGCAAGCGAAGTCGATTTATTTTGAAGGTAATTTCAATTCCTATACTTATGCTGACGAAGGCGCCTCATTGTATGATGTATTGCATTTGTATAACGGAAAAAACAAACTAATTAAAGATAAACTTATCAGAACTATGAAGGATATTTCCGAATTGGAAGATTTTGCAGAGAAGACCGAAGATATACAACTCTCCATCATGGTTGATATTATTAAGAAGTACGGAAATCGAATTCCTGGTATCATCAGATCTATAAAGGATAAGCATATTGGCAATGAAGAGAGAAAGGAAGCAGAAATGATATTTTCTACTGTCCATCGTTGCAAGGGGATGGAGTATGATTCGGTTTTGCTAGCCGGTGATTTTATGACGGAGGAAAGACTATTGAAAATTATAAATAGTTCTAGTTCGCAAGAGTTCAATGCTACAAAGTTGAACGAAGAAATTAATTTGCTCTATGTTGCAATCACCCGAGCCAGAAATACCATTTATATTCCTGAGAAATTGATGCCAAAGGATTTTCCTCCTTCAGCTTATATTCATTTAATCAAATCAGCAACTGATCAGACTAAACAGTCGGATTACAAATTTGCTAGTCCTGTCAATAAGGCAGAAATGGACAATACAGTTACCAAAGCATATTCAGTTAATGAAATTAGGAGTCGTTATGTTCAAGCTTACCGGCCTTGGACAATCGATTTGGATGAGGAGTTGGCTGAAATGTATTTCGGTGGTGCGCTAATGGATGATTTGGTCTTGCACTTTGGGCGAACTAAGGGAGCCATCAAATGTAGAATAGGAAAGTTGGATCTTGAGAACTCCCTTAATTAGAAACAATAGGTTTCGGGGTGTTTATTATCATTTTACGTTTATTATTAAATAATATTTCAATTTGTAATTTGTTGTCGATCATTTTGGTAATCGCTTCCTAGCAAGATTCTTTGACGAAATTCTTTATTTGATATTTTCGATGAAGGTAAATTAAATCGCCATGAAATGACGTAAAAATTCGATAATCATGTAATATTTAGTGCTAATTGTGTAATGCTTAAATATGGGTGTTGTTGCATTTTTGTAGTCTCTATCCTAAAATACTTTATTAAACTTGACTAAAATGAAAAAACTTCTATTAGCTACTTTTTGTGGACTTATAATATATTTAATTCCAACACAATTATTCGGACAAGTCGCTCCGGATTTAGGGTCTTCCTCAAATTTTGCACTATTTACCGCATCAGGGGCATTTAATAATGCCGGTGCAAGTGTAGTAACAGGTGATGCCGGCACTAATGTAGGAGCATTCAATGCTTTTCCTCCCGGTGTAATTATTGGAAATGTTTATACAGCAGACCCAGTAACAGCTCAGGCGGCAACCGATGTGGCTATAGCTTATGGTTTTGTAAGCGCAATGACATGTGGTAGTGTAATCCCTTCTACTCTGGGAAATGGGCAAACTCTACTTCCAAACATATATTGTACCGGAGCAGCGTCAACTATTAACGGCGACTTAATACTCGATGCCCAAGGAGATCCGGGCTCCATTTTCATATTTCAAATAGATGGTGCATTGGCTACTACGGTTGATTCGCGAATTATTCTTGCAAATGGGGCTTCTTTATGTAATGTCTATTGGCGGGTTAATGGGCAAGTAGATTTAGGTGAAAATTCCCTTTTTCAAGGTACTATATTGGCTGATGGAGCTATTAATCTGCTAGATGCAGCAACACTTTATGGGCAGGCTCTGAGTGTAGCCGGTGCAATTTCTGCTCAAAATAATCTGGTTACTATTGGAGTGCCTGTAATAGCTTCTGTCATTTCTACTGATGGGGATGTATCTATTTGTGATGGCGAAAGTGTAATACTTTCAGGAAATATTGACGGAGTTTGGAGTACTGGCGAAACCGGAATTTCAATTTCTGTTTCAGAAAGCGGTGACTATTTTGTGACTAATACTACAAATTGTGGATCAGAAGAATCAAACCATATAACTATTGTTGTAAATCCTCTACCAGTCTGCAGTATATCCGGTGATCTGATATTATGTGAAGCTGAATCAACTGAATTATGTGCATCTCCCGGAGCATTATCTTATCTCTGGAGCACAGGCGCAACAACGGCTTGCATACTTGTTGATCAAGCTGGAATTTATTCAGTAACGGTAACGAGTGCTGCAGGATGTGAAAGTATTTGCAGCGTTGAAGTAGTGGTTAATCCAAATCCGATTTGTGAAATATCCGGTGATTTATTCATCTGTGAAGTAGGACAAACAACTCAACTTTG
>JBDNHP010000513.1:0-4230 GCA_041688765.1 Flavobacteriales bacterium | reverse complement strand
TGATTTGAATAACGATAAAGTAAAATCATACTTCGTTACCGGCGGTACCAATGATGTAGCATTAAATATTAATACCGATTGCTGGGGAAATGAAAGTTCCTATGCTATTGTTGATGAATTTGGCAATACCATTTATACAGGTGCTGGACTCCCAAACTTGAGCGCTATTCAGGTTGATATGTGCCTAGCTGATGGCTGCTACACTTTAAACTTTAATGATAGTTATGGTGATGGAATGGCAGGAACACTCTATGGGTGTGGGACCGATGGTAACTATGAATTGTTGAATGACCAAGGATTTCCAATTGTTTCTATGCTTCAGGCTAATTTTGGATTTGGTGAATCGCAGGGATTTTGTCTTCCATTTGTAGTAGTTTACGGTTGTATGGATCCACTTGCAGATAACTATAATCCTGATGCCGTTCAGGATGATGGATCATGCTCTTACAGTAATTGTCAGGATATGCAACTTAGCCTCTCAACTGATTGCTGGGGTGGAGAAGTAAGCTGGCAAATAATTGATGAATTTAATAATGTTTTGTATGAACAATTGAGTAATAGTCTTGGCAGTTTGCAAACATTTACCTATAACTATTGCATTCCGGAAGGATGTTATACCTTTATTATTAATGATACTTATGGAGATGGAATGGCGGGTGCTGATCTCTGGGGATGTGCTTCCAATGGGAATTATACCATAACGGATGCTTATGGAAATGATGTAGTTCAAATGACGGTAGCGAATTATGGTTTTGGAACTAGTCATGCATTCTGTTTAAGTCCGGTTGTCACTCCGGGTTGTATTTTTATAAATGCGTGTAATTTCGATCCTAATGCTAGTTTAGATGACGGCTCATGTGTATTTCCCGGTTGCATTGATGCAGGAGCTTGCAATTATGATGCTGCGGCAGGTTGTGATGATGGTTCATGTATCTATCCCGGTTGCAATGATGTAAATGCTTGCAGTTACGATATTGCGGCAGGATGTGATGACGGTTCATGTGTATTTCCCGGTTGCACTGATGTAAATGCTTGCAATTACGATATTGCGGCAGGATGTTATGACGGTTCATGTATTTATCCCGGTTGCACTGATGTAAATGCTTGCAATTACGCCATTGCGGCAGGATGTGATGACGGTTTATGCGTATTCCCCGGTTGCAATGATGTAAATGCTTGCAATTACGATATTGCGGCAGGATGTGATGACGGTTTATGTATTTATTCCGGTTGCACTGATGTAAATGCTTGCAATTACGATATTGCGGCAGGATGTGATGACGGTTTATGCGTATTCCCCGGTTGTACAGATAATAATGCATGCAACTACAATGCTGCCGCCGGATGCGACGATGGCTCCTGTGAATACCCACAAATGTATTACCCTGACTTTGACAATGATGGATATGGCGATCCTACAATGGTTGTCATGTATTGCTCTCCGCCACCAGCGGCTTACATACTTATTGATGGCGATTGCGACGATAACAACAATCTCGTTTATCCGGGTGCAACAGGAACTCAAGAAGGAATTGATAATAACTGTGACGGAATTATTGATGCCAATGAAGTTTTTCCATGCTTTGCCGATTTAAATAATAACGGAGTGGTTGACATAGCGGATTTATTAATCCTCTTGGGTGATTTTGGTTGTTCAGCAAACTGCATTGCCGATCTCAATAACGACGGAATAGTGAACGCAGCAGATATGTTAGCCTTCTTACCTTGGTTTGGAGTTGAATGCGATTAGCTCCATTTTTCGAAAAAATTAATTGAAAAGCCCGGTTACGACCGGGCTTTTCCCGTTCAAATCAAAAAAGCTTAAAATCTTTCGATTAATAGGAAACCAACATCGAATAATAGAACATACATTTGAATAGCTTATGTCGAAATAATTTCGGCCCTGAAATATGAAACCATGAACCGATTACCTTACCTCCTCCGTTTTGCAGCATTAATCATTATCTTGATTAGTGGTTGCAAGAAACAAAAGCCAATTGACGTTGATCCGGCATTTGGAAAATACATTTCATCTTTTACCTCCGGCGTTATTTCTGCTGCTTCGGGCATTAAGATCAACCTCAATGATGATGTAGTATTGCTGGAGCTAGATGCTGAAACTGAATTTGCTTCACTATTTAAAATCAGCCCTTCCATTGAAGGCGAATTCCAATGGGTAGGTCCGCGTTCATTAGAATTTATCCCCAAAGCCGATCTGCCAAGAAACACTGTATTTGAGGCTCAGCTTGATCTTGGAGAAATTGCTCAAGTTGATGCCGGTTTCGAAGTCTTCAAATTTGGCTTCCGAACGATGGGACAAAATTTCAACGTTTCAACAGCTGATTTGCGCTATTACGATAATACGAATCTTAAAAGTCTATACCTGAACGGCTCTTTAAGTACCTGGGATGTGGCGGATATTGCTAATACAGAGTTGACGGTTACTGCAGAGCAAAATGGTAAAAACCTGCCTATTTCGTGGATGCATGATTCAGGAAGAAGAATCCATTCATTTATTGTAGATAGCATTTCACGTTCCGAAAGTGCTAGCAGCGTAGAAATTAAATGGAATGGAAAAGCATTGGAAGTTAAGGATAATGATGGAAGTGTACATCGCGAAATTCCAGCCTTAGGTGATTTTAAGGTGTTGGAAGTGAATGCAATTACTCAACCTGAACAGTTCATCGAAGTTCAATTATCAGATCCTTTGAGTGCTAATCAAAATTTGAATGGATTAGTAATGTTAGATGGAGCTAGCAATAATCTTAGAACGCTCATCGATGATAACATTTTAAAAATATATCCAATCAACAGACTAACAGGTGAACATACTCTGGTAATAAGCGAAGGAATAAAAAATGCTGCCGGCTATCTACTAGGAGAACAAAGCACCCATAGTTTGCTTTTTGAAGACCTCAAGCCCTCTGTGCGCTATTTACATTCACAAGGTTCCATTCTTCCTTCCAGCGGTGCTGCAATTTTACCATTTGAAGCGGTAAATCTTAAAGCGGTTGATGTAAAGATCATTCGCATTTACGAACAGAATATTCCTCAATTTCTTCAAGTAAATCAACTTGATGGAGAAAGAGAATTAAGACGTGTAGGTAGATTAATAGCCAAGAAAAAAATCAATCTCAATGAAGACAAAAAAATGAATTTGTCCAATTGGAATCGCTTCGACTTGGATCTTTCAGACATGTTGAAATCTGAGCCGGGAGCCATTTACCGAGTGGAAATCGCTTTCAGACAAGAATATTCAAATTATTCTTGTGGGCTTGCGGCTAATTCATCCGATGAATTATCATTTACTGAAGAAGAAAGCGATTGGGAATTTGCAACGGAAGAAGCCAGTTTTTGGGATTTCTATGATGATTACTATTATGACGAATATTATTACGATGACTATTATTACGACTACGACTATAATGAGCGCGATAACCCTTGTAATAAAGCTTACTACATCAATCAAAGACCAATTAGTACCAATATTCTTTCTTCCGATTTAGGAATTATAGCAAAGTACGGTTCTGATGGTTCCATGCACTGCACTGTAAGCAATTTAAAAAGCACAGAACCCATATCAGGAGCTGAAATCAGCATTTTAGATTTTCAGCAATTTGAGCTCAAAAAAGGAAGTACCAATGCAGAAGGAATGATTTCATTTACAAAACTGGATCATGAACCTTTCATGTTAATTGCTAAATATCAAAATCAAAAAGGATACCTGAGATTAGACAAAGGAAGTGCATTAAGTTTATCTCGTTTTGATATAAGCGGACAAGAAGTTAAAAATGGAGTGAAAGGTTTCATTTACGGTGAGCGTGGGGTATGGAGACCGGGTGATACCTTATTTCTATCTTTTATTTTGGAAGATGAAAAGCGTATTATTCCGGAAGGCCATCCAGTGCTTTTTGAACTCCGCGATCCCCGAGGACAAGTAGTTGAAAAGCGCTCTGCAAGAATTAATAAATCGAATTTTTATTCCTTTATCTGTCAAACATCGCAAGACGCACCAACCGGTACTTGGCATGCAAGAGTAAGAGCTGGTGGAAGTGTTTTTGAAAAGTACTTGAAAGTGGAGGCTATCAAGCCAAATCGCTTGAAAATTGAAATCAATTTCAACAAAGATATTATTTCAGCTACTGATGAATCATTGGATGGTAAACTGAAAGTAAGCTGGCTTCATGGTGCTGTAGCTAGGAAGCTACGCACTGAAATTAAATCCACATT
>JBDNHP010000512.1:0-2411 GCA_041688765.1 Flavobacteriales bacterium | reverse complement strand
TGGAAAATTACTTTGGGAAAAAAAGAGCCGGACTTTGATTGAAAAGTCAGAAATGACCTTGGAAGAGTCTTGGGGATCAGCAGGAATTTATTCTGAATTTGGGAAGATCATTTGTGTGTCGGTTGGGCAATTTAGAAACTTCAGTAGCAATCGTAAATTTGTGATCAAATCATACTTCGGGCATGATGAAAGTGAATTGTTATCTGATTTTTCTGAAATGCTCAAAAAACATTTCAATTCAAGCATGAATTTGCTTTGTGCCCACAATGGTAAGGAGTTTGATTTTCCTTACCTGGCGAGGCGAATGATGATTTGCAATTTAGAAATTCCGGCCATTCTTGATACTTCAGGAAAAAAGCCCTGGGAAGTTTCACATATTGATACAATGGAGCTTTGGAAGTTTGGCGATCGAAAAAGCTTCACTTCGCTTGCCTTACTTGCACATGTTTTTGGGATTGCAACACCGAAAGACGATATTGATGGCAGCCAGGTAGGGCGAGTGTATTATGAAGAAAATGATATTGATCGCATTGAACGCTATTGCAAAAAAGATGTGTTAACTATTGCACAAGTGTTTTTAAAGTTCAGATTAGAAGAGTTGTTGAACGATGCTTCTGTGGAATATGTGTAAATGAAGAAGCGACCCCGAAGATCGCTTCATAAACAACAAAATACCTTTAGATCATCGAGCTCAGTTTTACCAACTACTCAGGGCAAGACCCACGTTGAGGGCATATAACTCCGGCCCTTTTCCTTCTTTAAAAAATGGAGTCAGTCCGTAATTGGCAAAGACGGTGAAGTTCTTAAACCCTACTCTTACAGAAGCGTCCAGAGTAAAAGGGCTGAGATTATAATCGCCTCTTACTTTCGTTTTTACTTCTTTATCGTCGATTTCATATTTTTGTTTAGTAACTGCACCAACCCTCCATCCTCCTACTACACCCGCAGCAATATGGAAGCTTTTGCTATTGTCATTACTGGTGTTGAATTCCAATAAAAGCGGCACTTTGAGGTGGGTAGTTCTTAACTTATTAGTTCTGTAAGTAATGTCAGGATTATAAGCCCCGAAAGTGGTGTCTTTACTAGAATAAATTTCTACACTGTCGCGGAAACCATAGCTTCTAATACCTACACCTAATCCAGTAATAATACCAACATAGTCTTTTACAATTCTGATTTTTTGCTCGTACAGATTTAAGTCCCAAGAAAAAGAACGTCTGTAATCAAGATTAAGCCATTCGCTTTCATCTGAGAAATCGATGTTCCCATCAGCATCCATCAGTAAATTCATGCCTAAATCTATGCCTCCCCAATGGGTAAGTGCTTCGCGAGTTTTGTTTTCGTCTTCTTCTTCAAAACTCACATTTACTGAGTCTTTCCCCTGCTTGTCCTCGTCAATAATCATGATTTTTAAATCACCAAGGTGTATGCGGGTAGTATCGGTTGGCGTGGTTTTACTCTTTGGAAATCCAAATTTATCTCTATCTGTTCCAGTGGTATCCGTTGCCGGCACATCTTGCGCCTGCATCGCCATTACAGAAAAAAGGGCGGCTCCTATTAATATCAGCTTTTTCATGGCTTTTTAAATTGCGTTCGAGTTATATAATCCTGTGACGCTGTGGCAAAAGGATAAGTTACAGAGCCCTATTGTTTAATTTCTATCTTGTTGATTTACATTGACTTAATAAATTTTAAATTTCCATTTAGCTTATAATTAATCCGTTTAAAGAAATGGTTTGCCGTTTCTGTAAAAAAACAAAAGTTCCTCACTTACCTCTGTAACTTCGATGACATAAGCACGTCTTATAATCGAAACAAAACATCCAAATGAAAAAATATTTCGCCCTTTTAGGCATGTTCAGCATCTTAACGCTGAGCGCTTTCAGTTTTCCTTCGAATGTAGAAGGAGGAAAAGATTCAGATGTACCAACTGAATATTCTGCACTTCGCAAAAAAATTGATAGGCACGTTATTTTTCCGGTATTCCAACAGCAAAACATGCAAGGAACAGTGGACGTGAGCTTCAAGATAGACAATGACGGGAATCTGAAAATCATTCAGATCAACTCATCTAATCCTGAACTCATAGATTACGTTGTTAGCAAACTGAAAAAAATTCAACTTGATAAGGAGGATTCCAGTATTGGACAAACCATCAAGTACCGCTTCGTATTCAAAAAACAGGCTTGAATGCGATTATTCAGGTTAAGGGCTTACCACGTGTAAGCCCTTTTTTTTGATCTAAACATTTTGATTACTCATTTACAGCGATTTGCTTTGGCTTATCTTTGCTGTGCAATGCTAAAAGCCAAGAAAGATATCAGGGAACTGAACAAGGAAGAAATCACTTCGTTTATGCTCGAACATGTCGAAAAAGCCTTTCGTGCAAAGCAGGTTTATGAATGGCTTTG
>JBDNHP010000511.1:0-7326 GCA_041688765.1 Flavobacteriales bacterium | reverse complement strand
TAGACAATAACATTCCGGCGAGCGTGGTGCCGGTGCCACAAGGAACAGTAATAACGTCAAATGCTCGGGTGTGATCTGACAAAATATCCATACAGCCATTCAATCCTAAAAAATCAGCACCTCCTTCAGGAATTAAATGAAATGAGCCATGAATATCA
Organism: Flavobacteriales bacterium; assembly: GCA_041688765.1. Taxonomy (GTDB): domain Bacteria; phylum Bacteroidota; class Bacteroidia; order Flavobacteriales_D; family Sanyastnellaceae; genus JBDNHP01. The sequence goes on along the minus strand of JBDNHP010000511.1, from coordinate 7,168 downwards.
TGAAGCCATGCTTTGAAATAATCTTGTTCCCTTTCTCCATATTCAGCCCTTGAAACAAATTGCAATTTCATTCCGCATTGCCTGGCAAATTCCAAAGTTTCAGTGCTGCCTTCTGGTTCTTCTGCTCTAATTATACCTATAGTTTGAAATCCAAAGGCTTTACCCGCTGCTGCAACAGCATAAATGTGGTTACTCCAAACTCCACCAAAACTCAATAATGTTTGTTGCGATTCCTGCCGTGCGCTATGCAAATGCAGTCGCAATTTTCTCCATTTATTTCCTTGGATATCTCCCCCCACCAGATCTTCACGGAGCATATAAACTTCTATCCCCCTCTCTACCGAAAGAGAATTGAAAACCTTAGTTAAAGGTGCTTTTGGACTAAAATCAAAATCTAACTCCATCTGAAAATCAGAAAACGATATAATTGTATTTAAAATATGAACAAGAATAGCCTAAAAATCAGCATCAGTTCTTTTACACGTTCCAATATTAAAAACAAAAACAGCTTACTAGTGTTATCTTTTTCTTTCAGCTTAATCTTACACGAAATAAAGTAAACATTCAAATGGCGGAATCCGCAGGACCGGGGCATTTTCGAGAACTTAATTCGGATGACTACTATCTAACCGAAGATGGCTATGTAGTGTTTACTGCGAAGTATCATTTGAGGCGCGGGCAATGTTGCCAGAACGGGTGCAAACATTGTCCCTACGGTTTTGATAAGCGCAGTGGTAAAATTTCAAAAGTCTGATTCAGAGAATCAATCCTTACTTTTACCACAAATTTCTAGTGTATGTCTGCAAGTACAGATACAGCCGCACTAAGTCAGGCTGAATTCGCAAAAATAGTTGCCGAAGGTATTCCGAAAAGCATTCCTGCTGCTAAAGTTTGGGACAGTAATGTGAATCACGCTCCTCTGCGAAAGGATATGCTCAGCATTGAAGAAAAATTTCTTGCAGTTAAAAATGCACTTCGATACTTTTCCAAAGATCAACATGCCGTTCTAGCTCCTGAATTTGCTGACGAGCTTCAAAAATTCGGTAGAATATATATGTATCGCTACCGACCAGATCAGGACATGTTTGCGAGGCCTATTGATTGGTATCCCGCAAAATGTAAACAAGCCGCAGCTATTATGTTGATGATTCAGAATAATCTAAACCCTGCTGTAGCGCAACACCCGCATGAACTAATAACTTATGGGGGCAACGGAGCCGTATTTCAAAATTGGGCACAATATAGGTTGTGCATGCAATACCTCAGTGAAATGACCGTAGATCAGACTTTGGTGATGTACAGCGGACATCCACTTGGTTTGTTCCCCAGTCACGCCGATGCCCCGAGAGTAGTAGTAACTAACGGAATGATGATTCCTAATTATTCATCTCAAGACGATTGGGAAAAGTTCAATGCATTGGGGGTGACTCAATACGGTCAAATGACCGCTGGATCATACATGTACATTGGCCCGCAAGGCATTGTACATGGTACAACAATCACTGTTTTGAATGCCGGAAGAATGACTGATAAAACCGGACAAGGTTTGAGAGGTCGTTTATTTGTAACTGCCGGACTTGGCGGTATGAGCGGTGCTCAGCCAAAAGCAGCAAATATTGCAGGTTGTATATCAGTTACAGCAGAAGTGAATCCCAAGGCTGCATTTAAACGTCATGAACAGGGATGGGTAGACGAAATAATTGACAATCTCGAGCAGCTTTGCGATAGAGTTAAAATTGCAAAAGCCGGAAAAGAAATAGTTTCCATAGCCTTTGTAGGAAATATTGTTGATGTATGGGAGCGATTTGATCAAGAGAATATTTTTATTGACCTTGGTTCAGATCAAACTTCATTGCATAATCCTTGGTCTGGTGGATACTATCCTGCAGGTTACAGCTTTGAACAAAGCAATAGTATGATGGCTGAAAATCCGGCAGAATTCAAATCTGCCGTGCAGGAATCATTGCGGAAACACGCGGCATCTGTAAACAGACATACCGCAAAAGGAACCTACTTTTTTGATTATGGCAATGCCTTTTTACTTGAAGCATCAAGAGCGGGGGCGGATGTAATGGCCGAAAACGGAATTGATTTTCGATATCCCTCCTACGTTCAAGACATTATGGGCCCCATGTGTTTTGACTATGGATTTGGCCCTTTTAGATGGGTATGTTGCAGCGGTTTGGAAGAAGATCTGGACAAAACAGATTTAATTGCTGCCAGTGTTTTGGAGGAGATGTTGAAAAGTTCGCCTGCTGAAATTCAGCAGCAAATGGCAGATAATATTCATTGGATTAAAGAGGCAAAAAAAAACAAACTAGTAGTAGGTTCTCAAGCTCGCATTCTTTATGCCGATGCTGAGGGCCGAATTAAAATTGCCAAAGCCTTTAATGATGCAGTTGCGGCAGGCGCTATTGGGCCGGTGGTATTGGGTCGAGATCATCACGATGTTAGTGGCACCGATTCCCCTTTTAGGGAGACTTCCAATATCTACGATGGATCAAAGTTTACTGCGGATATGGCCATTCACAACGTTATTGGCGATTCCTTCCGAGGAGCAACTTGGGTTAGCATTCACAACGGTGGCGGCGTAGGTTGGGGAGAAGTTATTAATGGTGGTTTTGGTATGTTACTCGATGGGAGCGCCGATAGTGAACGCAGGTTAAAAATGATGCTTCACTGGGACGTAAATAACGGAATTGCAAGAAGAAGTTGGGCTAGAAATGAAGAGGCCGTTTTTGCCATAAAACGCGCAATGGCGGCTGAACCCAAGCTTAAAGTAACTTTGCCGAATTTTGTGGCTGATAGCGTTTTAGATGGATTATTCCCAAAAGATAATTAATTAATTATCTTTACAACACTCATTTTTCCAAATTACTTTCTCCAATAATGTAGAGCGGTCTCTGCCTTACATTATCGTTAATACGGCTTATATACTCGCCAATAATACCAATACTAACCAACTGAATTCCGCCAATAAACATACTTGATATAATCATACTTGTCCATCCTGTTATTGTTTTATTCAATATAAAATGGGAATACAATGCATAGAGTATAACCAAAAAAGCAAGGCCGGAAACGAAGAAACCCAAACGACTTACAAACTTCAATGGGGCATCAGAAAATGCTGTAATTCCATCAATTGCAAATTGTAACATCTTTCTAAAGGGGTAATTGGTTTCCCCCGCTTTTCTAGCGTCGCGTTCATACTCTACAAAACTGCTCTTGAATCCAATCCAGGCAATTTGTCCTCTGATGTATTTATTTCGCTCTGGCATAGCTTTTAGTTGATCAATTACCTTGCGATCGATGATTCTGAAATCACCCACATCAACAGGAATATCAACCGATGTCATTTTGCGCAATAAACGATAAAACAATTTTGCTGTAAAAAGCTTAAACCATGATTCCCCCTTGCGCTGAGCCCTTTTGGCATAAACTACTTCAAATCCTTCCAAATAGCGCTTATACAAATCTGGGATTAATTCCGGAGGATCTTGCAAATCGCCATCAATAATGGCGAGAGCTTTTCCTGAAGCATGATCTATGCCCGCAGAAATAGCAATTTGGTGGCCGAAATTTCTGGAAAAACTTATATAACGCACGCGGCTCTCCTTTGCTGCAAATTGCTTCATTAAATGAGGCGTTGAATCACGGCTGCCATCATTGATGTAAATAATTTCCCAATCATTGGTAATGGCCGAAACCGCCTTTTGCAAGCGAATATTTAATTCCTCTGCAAGGGCCTCTTCATTGTAAAGAGGAACAACAACCGATAACGCTACTGGCACCTTCATAATTCTATTTCGAAAACGAAAGTACAAAAACAGGAGCAAGGCAGTGCTGCTATGCTTACCTTTGCAATATGGCATTACATCCTTCACGCGTCCCTTACATGCTTTATGCTGACACAGATGGCAATATTTTGGAACATACCGACTTTGAAGCTGTGGCTCGAAGTGGTGCAGATTTCGTTGCATTAAAAGCAGAAGATTTTATTGAAATTCCAAATGGAAGCGAAATCTTTTTTCTTCCGGGCAGAAGACCTTACGGAAAAGACATTAAGACCGGAGCAATTACTTGTTATGATCAGGGTTTAGCTGTATCGGCTTTTATTGCCCCTGCCAACACTCAAACCTACCTTGCGGCCTTCAGTAAAGATCAGGGGGCACCTGTATTACCATTATATGCTTATACTTGTGTGGCTTGGCTCGATCATAAATTTTATGTGACTGCCGTTAGAATAGATCCGGATATCAGACAAGATGTGAGCCAGTTTCACCAGCCGATGGTGGAGGCTCAAGTAAGTGCTTTCAGAAAGAGATATCCTGATAACCGCCTAATTGATCACCTCAGCACACAATGCGCATTGAGCTATCATTGCAGAGCTGCTCAGAACTATTTTCTAAATCGTTGGGAATGTCCTTTACCGGTATCGCCAGCCTGCAATGCAGAATGTTTAGGCTGCATCTCTTTACAGCCTGAAGAAAACGGTATTCAGAGCTCACATTTCCGATTAAAATTCACCCCTTCTGTTAAAGAAATTGCAGAAATTGCTATTGATCATTTGGACACTGCTCCGAATCCCATTGTAAGTTTTGGACAAGGGTGTGAAGGAGAACCTCTTCTGGTGGGCGATACCATTGAAGGTGCAATTAAAGAAATAAGGGCTCATACCAATAAAGGCATCATTAATATTAATACCAACGGAAGTAGGCCTCAAACGGTTGATATGCTCGCCAAATCAGGGCTTCAGAGCATCCGAGTAAGTATGAATAGTGCTCAAAAAGCTTGGTACGAGGCCTATTACCTCCCCAGAAATTACAAGTTCGAAGATATTGCAGAATCCATAAGAGTCATTAGACGGCATGGAGGATGGGCATCCATCAACTATTTCATTTTTCCAGGAATTAGTGATTCAGAAAATGAGTATCAAGCATTGAGAAAGTTCATTCGAGAAACAGGCTTAACGATGATTCAATGGAGAAACTTTAACATCGATCCTGAATTTTACATTCGAAAAGCAAAAATCAGCAATTCCGGACCGGCTATGGGTGTTAATCAATTAATTAAAAAGATTAAAGAGGAGTTTCCTTATTTGGCTCACGGGTATTTTAATCCTTCTGAGGAAGTTCAGGCTAAATATAAACCCGGACTACCTAAAGCAATTGAGGCATGATTAAAACGCTTTGTCCAACCAATTTTCCGGATTATGAATTAATTGATGCCGGATCTTTTCAGAAGATAGAGCGATTCGGAAATCAAGTGTTGATTCGGCCTGAACCACAAGCGGTTTGGTTGCCCGAATTATCGCGGAAAGAGTGGCACTCATTAGCTGATACCATTTTTGAACCCGATCGCGATGAGTACGAACGTGGAAGATGGATTCTTGGCAAAAACAGCAAAGAATCATGGCAAATTCGCTATCCTCTCGCAGATAAAAATCTGGTTTTCAATTTACAATTGACTTCATTTAAACATTTGGGAATATTCCCTGAACAAGCCGGCAATTGGGACTTTATTTACGATTGTTGCAAGAAACGCAGTTCAGCTAAAGTATTGAATCTGTTTGCCTATACCGGTGGGGCATCTCTTGCGGCAAGAGCCGGTGGAGCCGAAGTTTGGCATCTTGACTCTGTGAAAAAAGTGCTGAATTGGACTAAACAAAATATGGAAAGCTCTGGGATGCAAGATATTCGCTGGGTTTTGGAAGATGCCTTTTCATTTGTTCAAAGAGAAAAGAGAAGAGAAAAAAAATACGATGGAATCATTCTGGATCCGCCAGCTTATGGAAGAGGACCTGATGGGGAGCGATGGATCATGGAAAGTATGATTGATGAATTAATGGAAGCCTGCGCCGATATTCTGAATCCGGGCGGATTCTTGGTGCTCAATCTTTATAGCATGGGGTTGAGTGCATTGATTGCCGAAAACTTAGTTCAAAAACACTTTAAAATAAGTCCTGAAATAGGTGAATTATTTGTGCCTGATCGAATTGGTATTAAGCTCCCTCTAGGCATTTTTGCCCGTTTCGATTTTTTGAAATAATTCTATTTTATTTGCTATTTTATTTATAAAAACTGCACTGTCAATGCCAAAAATATTGATCTTTATCAGCATATTGCTATTAAATGTTAGCAATGCTTTTGCTCAAACTAAGCTAGATGCCAATTTGAGATTAGCCAAAACATCGCTTTCCAAGTTTAAACAAAATAAAGAAGATTTTAAATCGCTTCATTCTTGCTTTAATCATCTCGAAAATGCCGCCGCAGACACTTCAAATCGCAGTAATCATCTCTATTGGACTACAAGAGCTGAGGCATTAGCATTAACATCTGAATTATGGATCTCGAGCAGGTTATATCATACAGGCGATTCTACCAATATTCCTAGAATTGATCAAGCCGCTTTGGAAGCAAACTCTTGTTTAATTACTGCGCTTAAACTTGACGTTTCGCAAGCATCCTACACTAATATTGCTAATCAATTGCAGGTGAATATTATCAATCTTTACAATGAAGGATTGTGCAATATGAACACCCGTAATTCTTTATCTGCTTACGCTCATTTTAACGCTATTGGGGAACTAGGGGATCTTTTAGACAATCAAAAAATCGCCCTTTACGCACAAAACGAACATCTCAGAAAATCGTCCTTTCTAATGGCTGCAATGGCTATGGATGCAAAAAAGGAAAACCCGGAATTTTGTCGATTATTAGCTCGTTCATTTGATTATCAAATGCAATCGGAAGATTTGTATAGAAGTTTATGTTATTGTGAAAGCATTTCGTCTGACTCATTGATGTATCTTAGGGTTGAAGCTATCACATCCTATCCCGCGCTTGAAGGCGAGTATCAAAAAGCATTGATGAAAGCATTTTTAAGAGAGCAAAAAGCGGATGCGGCATCTTTACAAATTGTTGCTGATTACATTCATTCACAGCCTGAGGATTATGAAGCTTTTTTAATTGCCGGTCGAATCTATGAAATCAAGTCAAAAAAGTCATTTGCTCTTGGGGATAGTGGGGATTCTAAAAAATACTTTGATCTCGCCAAACACAATCTAGAAATCGCCTCACAACATGGAGTTCCAGGTGCATCTGCTGCCTTGGGAGCTTTGTTTTTCTCTGTACTTGAGTCCGGAAATGGAGTTATGGAAGAGCCG
>JBDNHP010000510.1:0-15550 GCA_041688765.1 Flavobacteriales bacterium | reverse complement strand
GTTCCAAAGACAGCTAACAATTGTAACAAGTCACCTGTATTGACAAAACCATCAAAATTCAAATCGCCCAAGCAAGTATTGTAAGAGCAAGAACCATCATCTGTGTTTGCACAGCAATTGTAATTATTAGCAAATGGATCTGTGCAACCATTTACAATTCCTTCACAAGTCCCATTGTCAACATTGGCAAAAGGATCATAATTAAATGCATTTGAATCAGTACATCCAAACACTGTTGCTATACATGATCCATCATCCGTATTCGCAGCAGCATTGAAGTTGATCGCTGTTGGATCAGTACATCCCAATACTTCGGCAATGCAAGAACCATTATCTGAATTAGCACTTGCATTATAATTGATTGCTGCCGGATCGGTGCATCCGAATACTGTTGCTATACATGATCCATCATCCGTATTCGCAGCAGCATTGAAGTTGATCGCTGTTGGATCAGTACATCCCAATACTTCGGCAATGCAAGAACCATTATCTGAATTAGCACCTGCATTATAATTGATAGCTGCCGGATCGGTACATCCGAATACTGTAGCTATACATGATCCATCATCCGTATTCGCAGCAGCATCGAAGTTGATCGCTGTTGGATCAGTACATCCCAATACTTCGGCAATGCAAGAACCATTATCTGAATTAGCACCTGCATTATAATTGATAGCTGCCGGATCGGTACATCCGAATACTGTAGCTACACATGATCCATCATCCGTATTCGCAGCAGGATTATAATTGATAGCGTTGCAATCTGTACAGCCATCTACAACTGCTTCGCAAGATCCATCATCAGAATTCGCATTTGCATCATAATTTATAGCAGCAGGATCGGTACAGCCTAAAAAAATACATGAACCATCGTCGGAATTGGCTAATGGATCATAGTTGGAAGCATTCGCATAAGTACAACCCGGAAGTAGGGGTGGGAAGGATAAATAAAGTCCAATTTCTTGAGGATTACTTCCATCCTGAGCACGATATTGCAAATTAACCATCATGTCAACCGTTCCATTGGTTGTAAGCTGAGCGATTAAAACTCTGCCTAATCCATCTGGAAAGGCGGAAGGTTCAGTGCCAGGCAAAACAAACCAAGCCCCACCAATCGGATCATTTACAATAAAATCACCTCCTGCCTCAAAACTGGAATAATCTAAACCTAAAGTCTGTAATTGATTAGGCGCAGATTCGGTGCCGATGGTAAACCAAGAGTCGAATTCAAGACTAGGGAATAATCCATACAATCCAGGATTATCAGAGCTCAAAGCTCCACCAATAGCATCCTGATAAAAGTCTCCTGTATTGGTTACAACAATTGGTGTAATATCTTGACCGAAAACTGCCACTAATTGATCCAAAGGATTGGTAAAATTGGCATAAACACGATAAGTGTCATAACCCGGAATTGTGTTATTTCCAACTAATTCATAAGTCAAATTAGCGAATGACGGAGCTAGATATTGACATGAGCCATCGTCAACTGTTGCAAGTGGATCAAAGTTCAGGGCTAATGGATCAGTGCAACCGGCGATTACAAATGGAATATTTAATGTCAATCCTTCGGGTTGAAATGTATTTTGTCCCGGATCTCTCCATTGTATATTGATATTCACATCGATATCACCGTCAGTGGTTAATTGAGCTATCAACACTCTTCCTCCAACAGGAAATGCCTGCGGAGAAAAGCCAGGGGTAATGAACCATGAACCACCAATAGGGTCATTGATTACAAGATTTCCTCCTGCATTAAAAGCAGCCCAGTTGATACCAATTGATAATAATTGATTTGCAATTTGATCGTCATAACCGATAGTAAACCATGAATCATATTCTAATGCAGGATCAAAGCCATAGAACAAAGGATTTATATTGGTTGAAAGCGGACCACCGTTTCCATTTTGATAAAATGAACCCGTGGTAGAAAAGTTCAATGGCGCTGTATTCAGGCCATAAACCGCAACTAACTGATCATTAGGATCATCAAAATTGGCGTAGATGCGATGTGTAATCGTTCCGGGAATAGCACCAACAGCGTATATTTCAGAACTTAATCCCGTAAATGCCGCTTGGCTCTCTGCTGCAAAACAAAAGATTGCAGCCCCGGCTATGAAATGCTTTAAAGTCATCTTGGTTCAGGTTTGGTTTTTACTAAATTGGTAAGGCTATCAAATATAATGATTTTTGAAGAACTACAATTCTTAAATAAATTTGAATAAAATAGAGATAAGCATCAATTAATCAATGATTTAAGGTGGTTTATGAGATCTTGAGAATCAAGACTTAGATCAATTTGATCACTAAAAACAATTAAAAACTTATCAGCTAAGTCTTTGCCCATCTCAACTCCGAACTGATCAAAACTATAAATGTTCCACAAAATACCCTGTACAAATATTTTGTGTTCGTATGCGGCGATCAAATTTCCCAAGGATTTTGGAGTTAGCGCATCTAGCACTATGGTATTGCTTGGTCTATCGCCATCGAATACTTTGTACTTAGACAAAAATACAATTTCAGCTTCTGAATTTCCATTGGCTCTCATTTCAGTCTTAACCTGTTCTAATGATTTCCCATTCATCAAGGCCTCTGATTGAGCCAAACAATTACTGATTAACATATTATTACTCAATTGCCAGGGATGAATGGCTTTTGCAGGAAGGATAAAATCAACCGGAATAATTTCTGTTCCCTGATGCAAAAGCTGAAAAAAAGCATGTTGTCCATTCGTGCCCGGCTCGCCCCAAACAATAGCACCAGTGTGATATAAAACTGCTTCAGCATTTCTGTCAACTGATTTGCCATTACTTTCCATATCTGCCTGCTGCAAATACGCCGGAAAACGATGTAGATACTGAGAATATGGAATTAATGCCAATGAGCGATATCCCAAATAATTCTGATTCCAGATTGAAATTAATGCCATCAATACCGGAATATTCTCTTCGAATTTTGATTCGCTAAAATGCCTATCCATTTCATAAGCACCTTCGAGTAATTCTTCAAATTTATCATAACCAATGCTCAGCGAAATAGAGAGTCCCACTGCCGACCAAAGCGAATACCTCCCTCCTACCCAATTCCAGAATTCGAACATGTTTTTAGTGTCAATCCCAAATGCTTTTACTAAATCGGAGCGTGTAGAAACGGCAACAAAATGTTTTGCTACTGCTTCTTCACCTAATGAACTCACAATCCATTCCCTTGCAATATTGGCATTTTGCATGGTTTCTTGCGTGCTGAACGTTTTGGAAACTATGATGAACAATGTAGTTTCAGGTTTTAGCACTTTCAGTGTTTCATATAAATGTGCACCATCTACATTCGAAACAAAATGGGAATTCAATCTGCCTTTGTAGGATTTAAGTGCTTCACACACCATTACCGGGCCCAAATCCGAACCTCCAATTCCAATATTTACGATATCAGTAATTTCCTTATTGCTTTGTCCGCGCCAGTTTCCGCTATTTACGCCCAAACTGAAATCTCGCATTTTGCCTAATACATTTTTCACATCAGGCATCACATCCTTCCCCTCAACATAAATTGAATTATTCGCTCTATTCCTTAGTGCTATATGCAAGGCCGATCTGCGCTCCGTTTCATTTATCCCTTCAGCATCAAACATAGCTTTTATTGCTTCATCCAACTTGCATGATCTCGCCATTTCACACAATAACGCAAGTGTTTCATTTCTCACTTTTTGCTTAGAAAAATCGTAAAGTAAAGCAGCCTCTTTCCGACTAAATATTTCAAAGCGATTAGCCTCATTTCTAAAAATAGCACTAAGATGTAATTTTTCCATTATGGAGGCTTCCTGAACGAGTTGAGGATGCTGAGGGGTGCTGAGATAAGAAATTTTGGGGAGCATTGTAGGTATTTTGAGAGGAGGAATTAAGGTAAATGTATGAAACATTAAGAATAAATCCTCATGATGTATAAGGATTATAAGTACTGAAGCTCTAAGAAATTTAAATCAATATAAGGACTTACTACGGCTATAAATTTTAGTAAAAAAAAATGTATTCAATAAATAAAATATATTATAATAATTTAATCAACTCATTTTTAAACAAATAGATTAAATATAAAATAAACAGTTGCAAATAAAATCGCCAAAATATTTAAAAATGAAAACAAGATTAATGACTCAACTACCCATTCCTTCCCACGCAATTCAAATCTTCAAAGGCTTGTTTTAAGCGTATTGCAAAAGCCTTTTCGCCTTCGCGCAGCCATACTCGGGGATCGTAGAATTTCTTGTTGGGTTTGTCATCGCCTTCGGGATTACCGATTTGGCCTTGTAAATAGGCACTTTTTTGACTTATATAATCGCGAACACCACAGAGGTAGGCCCATTGCATATCGGTGTCGATATTCATTTTAACTGCGCCATAAGAAATAGCTTCACGGATTTCATCCTGACCGGAGCCCGATCCGCCGTGAAATACAAAATTCACTGGATTATGACCTGTATTGAACTTTTTCTGGATGTAATCTTGTGAGTTTTTAAGAATGATAGGTTCCAATTTCACATTGCCGGGTTTATAAACGCCGTGCACATTTCCGAATGCAGCGGCAACAGTGAAGCGCGGTGAAATTTTGAGTAAATGCTCATAAGAATAAGCTACTTCTTCAGGTTGAGTGTAAAGCTTAGATGAATCAAGCCCTGAATTATCAACCCCGTCTTCTTCCCCACCAGTAACGCCTAATTCAATTTCTAAAGTCATTCCAATGGCCTTCATGCGCGTTAAATAGGCCGAAGAAATCTCAATGTTTTCATGCAATGGCTCTTCGCTGAGATCTAACATGTGCGAGCTGTACAAAGATCGACCTGTGCGCTCGAAATGCCTTTCTCCATGTTCTAACAATCCATCAATCCATCCCAACAAATTCTTTGCAGCATGATCAGTATGTAAAATCACAGCAACGCCATAAGCTTCCGAAAGAGTGTGAACATGCAATGCTCCGCTCACTCCACCCAAAATTGCAGCTTTTTGTGCATCGTTAGATAATCCCTTTCCTGCATAAAAAGCCGCACCGCCATTGGAAAACTGAATAATAACAGGAGATTTCAAATCGCGAGCAGTCTCCAGCACTGCATTTACAGAATTAGTGCTGATTACATTAACCGCAGGCAAAGCATACTGATTATCATTAGCATGTCTCAACAATTCCTGCACCTCATCAGCGCATAAAACACCCGGACGGAATCTCATATTCTTTCTCGATTTGAATTATTAGGAACGCTAAGGTAGAAAAATGACTTTATTATGGCATTCAATCTACACCTAAACCTGCATAATTTTATCAACCCTGGTGTTCATTATTTTAAACCAAAGTGGAGGACATAATGCCAACAAAACCATACTGGGATACCCCCCCGGCAATTGAGGAGCTTCCGGATGGGTTCGCAAAATTTGATATTTTCGAGATGGATCATAATGATGATCGGAATGTCGGGTAAGTTCAAACAACACCAATCTTCCTATTACAAAATCCGAATTCCAAGAATGAATAGGCTGGGGATCTTCATAACGGTATTCGTTCAACTTTTTGCGACGAAGCCCGTAGTGTTCAATGTAATTAATGGCTTCGAGTAAACACATTCCGATGATCGCAGAAGTTAAATAGGCCAACAACACCCATGGTCCAAGTCCAATCCAAATTGCAGCAATCATGAATAATTGAGCAAGGCTAAAACGAACCATACGATTTTGAAATGAAAAGAAAGCAAGTTTCTTTCGTTGCAATCGTTTCATTTCAATTTTCCATGCACCGACATAAGTACTGAAAATTCCTTTTAAAATGAAGGGGTAAACAATTTCATTCTTTTTAGCACTGGCGGGATCTCCGGGAGTTCCAACATTGCGGTGATGACCTTCATTATGCTCTATAAAAAAGTGAATGTATTGTGAAGTCAAAAGCATCATTTGGGCAATAAATTGTTCCACTTTATTCACACGATGTCCTAACTCATGACCTATATTTATCCCAAACACCCCACACATGATCCCCATCGAAATCACCTTACCCGACAATTCTAAAAATCCATCATTCAAAGGATCAATAAGGAACAAAAAACCAAGTAGTGTTGCAAAATGAGCCGCAACAGCAATATAAATCATTACATCGAAAGCCTTGCTTTGAAGAAATCGCTTTTCCTCTTCCGCATTTGGATTGCTGACTTTTTCGCCAAAAGCAAATTCTAATAAAGGAATAACTCCAAAAGCATAAATCAGAGGAATAAAACACATCCAACCTTCAGAAAGAAAGGCAAGCCACACGAAAAATGGCAAACTGAGAGCAAAGGCATATTTGAACCAAGAAACCATTTCAATTATCCCTTTTTTCAAAAGTCTCCTTGTCTTTATCTTCTAGCCTTTTAGCAAAAAAATAGATCAACAGAACAGCGGCCACAATAATCACGATCACATATAGGGCAATAACTCCAACTGCTATAAACATCTTATTTCAACTTAACAGCTGTGCCATATGCCATAATCTCAGATGCACCCTGCATTACGGCAGACGTGGTGAACCGAACATTTACCACAGCATCAGCACCCATTTTCTCGGCATCCTTAATCATACGCTCAAGTGCATTTTCTCTAGAATCTGCGAGGAGCTTGGTGTATTCGTGAATTTCACCCCCAATAATGTTCTTTAAGCCGGCAAAAATATCGCGGCCAATATTGCGTGCACGAACGGTGCTGCCTCTTGCAATGCCTAGTGAACTTGCAATTTCTTGACCCGGAACGGTTGGAACGCTAGTAATTATCATAATTATGAAGGTTTATTTTGTTGTTCAAATTGTTTGATTAATTCTTCGTCCGTAAGATCATTAGTTTCCAATCGCATTCTGGCATCATTGGCAAAACTGTGATCCGGATAAGCTTTGATCAAAACCGCATACGCTTCTTTAGCTTTTTGCTTTTCATTCAACTCGAAATCGTAGATAAATGCCACCATGTTCATGGCTTCCGGCCTCTTATCAAATGACTTGTAATTGGTGTAAAGATTGGTAAATAATTCTACCGCTTTCTTTTTACGACCAATATAATTAGCCCAAGTCCCAGCTCGAAATAAATACTCTGGAACTAATTCGTCATTATGTTGAAAATTGGTAAAATCAATGTACTCTCCCATTAATTTCCGAGCAGTTGATTCCGTAGGTTGATCCCCTTCCGAAACAACCTGCACTTCCAATTCTTCGATCCGCTTGATGCGATCTTCTCTCGGAACACCTGCGGGGTCTGAAACATGCGTTGCTGGTTCATTCGCTTTTTCTTCTGCGTTCTCAGTACCTGCATTTTCAGAGCAGGAAATCAATGCCGCAGTCAAAAGACCTGAAAATATCAATAGGCGTAATCTCATTTTTTTGGGAATTTCATTCTGTAATCAACATCTACTTTTCCTTTGCTAATATCACTTAATCTACCTTGGAGCAAAGTCCTTCTCAATGGCTTTAAGCGATCAGTAAATAGTTTTCCTTCAATATGATCATATTCATGCTGCACTACACGAGCCGGAAAACCATCGAGTTCTTCCTCATAAAGATCCCAGTTTTCATCGTAATACTCGATTTTGAGTTCAGCTTTGCGCATCACTTCTTCCCTTATACCTGGAATGCTAAGACAGCCTTCTTCAAAAGGCCATTCTTCGCCACTTTCTTCAAAAATAACCGGATTGATGAACACCCTTTTAAAATCAGCACATTCCGAGTCCCCATCTTCCCCTTCTGAAAAGGGTCGGGCATCGATCACAAACAATCGAATCGATTTCCCGATCTGTGGAGCGGCCAAACCCACGCCATTAGCTTCATACATGGTTTCGAACATATCCTGAATCAGCTTATCTAATCCCGGATAATCCTTATTTATTTCATCGGCCCTGCGTTTCAAAACAGGATCACCGTAGGCTACTATAGGGTAAATCATAGATCAAATACTACTGCAAAGATACATCAGGACAATCAATCATCCTGTGCTATTTCACACCGATAATTACACTTGCAGTCTGCAATGTCCTAACTTTGCACTAGAATTTCTTTGTATGAAAAGGCAACTCGATACCATTGAAGAAGCCATCCTAGCCATTCAAAATGGCGAAGTAATAATAGTTGTAGATGATGAAAACCGTGAAAATGAAGGAGATTTTCTCACGGCAGCCAGAAATGTAAATCCCGAAATCATCAATTTTATGGCCACTCATGGTCGTGGATTGATTTGTGCCCCATTAATTGAAGATCGATGTGATGATTTGGGCCTCGAACTAATGGTGAGCAACAATAGCGCCGCTTATGAAACTCCATTTACGGTTTCCATTGATTTAATTGGACATGGCACTAGCACTGGCATTTCAGCTTCCGATAGAGCTAAAACGGTGCTTGCATTGATTAATCCATCTACTCGTCCGGAAGAATTAGGAAAGCCCGGACATATTTTCCCCTTGAGAGCTAAGCGTGGTGGTGTTTTGAGAAGAGCCGGACATACAGAAGCTGCGATTGATTTGGCACGTTTAGCCGGATTTGAACCAGCCGGGGTGATTGTAGAAATAATGAATGAAGACGGCAGCATGGCACGGTTGCCAGAACTATTTGAAATTGCTGACAAATTCAAACTGAAAATCGTTTCCATTGAGGATTTGATTGCTTATCGCTTGCAAAACGATTCAATCATAGAACGAATAATCCAAGTGGATATGCCCACGCATTATGGCAATTTCCAATTAATCGCGTATCGCCAAAAAACGAATGATGCTGAGCATTTTGCCTTGTTTTGTGGAGAATGGAAAGCAGATGAGCCCGTTTTGGCAAGAGTACACTCAGGAAGCATGGTAGGCGACATTTTCGGATCTGCCTTTTATGGTAAGGGTGCCGAACTGCATGCGGCAATGGATATGATTGCCAGAGAAGGTAAAGGGGTTTTGGTTTATATCAATAAACTCAGGAAAGACGAGGGAATTCTAGATGAATTACGAGCTCACCAAGCCAGTAAAGAAGCCAGCGATTCGGGTAAAAATAGCGGCGAAACCATGGACAATAAAGACTATGGCGTTGGTGCTCAGATTTTGAGAGATCTGGGGGTTCGTAAAATGCGTTTAATTACTAATCATCCGGCTAAAAAGACAGCATTAGTGGGTTACGATTTAGAAATCGTAGAGCACGTTCCCGTTGGAACACTCGTTGGGCGTTTTCGCTAAAATTCAAATCCAAAAACGAATCTGAACGGTTCTCAATTAAGTTGCGTGCTCTTTAATTCGGTCAGAAACTGAACAGAGAGTGGAGGATAGACGTCGAAATCGCAATCCACTTTAAATCGAAAAAGACCATCCCGATGTTTCGGAACGGTCTTCAACCTTGTATATAACCTCTTTTAGCTAAAAATTACTTCTTGCTAAATTTTCCGTACTTAGTTTTAAATTTATCGATACGACCTGCTGTATCCACAAATTGCATTACTCCGGTAAAGAATGGATGCGACTTGTAAGTGATCTCCAATTTCACCAATGGGTATTCTGTTCCGTCTTCCCAGGTAACAGTTTCTTTAGCCTCGGCAGTTGAACGACCGATGAACATATACTCGTTAGTCATGTCTTTAAAAACGACAGGACGATAATTACCAGGATGAATACCTTTTTTCATATTGATGATTCTTAAGGGTGGCAAAGTTAAAAATTAATTCTAAAGCTCCAACACAATATAATTAATTTGTGTTTGTATGAATCCCCTGTACATTTGCGGACATGCCCAAAGTGCTCCGGATCATAAATCGCTTCAATTTAGGTGGACCAACCTATAACGCTGCTTACCTCACCCGTTACCTTCCCTCGGACTTTGAAACAATGCTCATTGGTGGCGTGCCTGAACCCGATGAGGAAAGTTCGGAATTTATTTTGAATAAGCTCGGGGCTTCGTACACGCTCATACCTGAAATGAAGCGCAGCTTGAATTATCAAAATGATCGCAAAGCCTATCAAATCGTAAGAAACATTATTCGGGAATTCAAACCGGATATCGTACATACACACGCTTCAAAAGCCGGTGGTGTGGGTAGATTGGCGGCAAAAGCCGAAAAAGTTCCGGTTGTGATTCATACCTTTCATGGTCATGTATTCCAGGATTACTTCGGCCCCATGAAAACGCTCTTTTATAAGAATATAGAACGCAGACTAGCTAAATCAACCACAAGAATAGTAGCCATTTCAGATATCCAAAAAGATGAAATCAGCAGAATTCATAAAATCACTAGCCCTGATAAAGTGGTGGTGATTCCATTGGGATTTGCCTTGGAACGTTTCGGAATCAACAATGATCTACATCGGAAACTGTTTCGCGAACAATACCATATAAGAGATAACGAATTAATTGTAGGCCATATAGCACGATTCGCTCCCGTAAAAGAACACGGAATCTTTGTAGAAGCTCTTTCCGGAATTAAAGAAATTAATGGTCAGCGAGTGCGATCCGTTTTAGTTGGTGATGGCGAAACCCGATCAGAAACAGTGCAATATGCCATCAATAAAGGCTTAACTTATTCAACTCCTGAGCATCCTAATCCTGATGCCGATATTATATTCACTTCTTGGATAAGAGATGTGGACACCGCTATTCCCGCATTTGAAATACTAGCATTGAGCTCTCGTTGCGAAGGAACTCCAGTTAGTCTCATTGAAGCCCAAGCCTCTGGAGTGCCTGTTGTTTCTACCCGAGTTGGTGGAGTGCAGGATATCATTTTAGAAGGTGAAACTGGCATAAGTACCCAATCAGGCAATCCTGAAGAGCTCCGACAAGCTATCGTAACATTGTTATCTGATAAAGCTCGCAGAGAATCAATGGGCAAAAAAGCCAGAGAATTCGCCATGAGTAGATTTCATTACACTCGAATGGTGAGTGAACACGCGGCTTTGTATCGCTCCCTACTCTAAAAATCAGCCTTATTCACACTTTCTTGTTGGCAATTGTCTGATCACCCCTTGCAGACGGTTCTGGTCTTGCGGTAGTTTTACCTCAACCACCTGATACTACCTTTAATGTTAAAAGCTTCTCTAGCATTCATAAATTTTACAGGACTGATAATTATCGGTTGGTTTACAGCTAATGTTTCTGTTAGCGATAATCTTCCTTCAAACATTGATGCAGGTTCATTCGCAACTGTAGAAGTAAAGATCAACAAAGCTGATGTTCAGGGATTTGCAAAACTACAACTTGATATTCCTGCAGGATTAAGTGTTTCTCCTATAGATACAAAAGGGGCTTCTTTTACTTTCAGCGGAGGAAAAGCTAAGTTTATCTGGATGACGCTTCCACAAGAAAGCGAATTTGTAATTTCCTATAAACTTAAGACTTTTCCTGAAACATCTGGTGAATTCAGCATTGGAGGAATCTTCTCTTATATCGAAGAAAACAATCGTGTTGACTTTAATCTCCAAGCCAAAAAGGTAATTGTAGGATCAGGGGAAATGGCTCAAACATTCCCTGATTCAGCAAAAACAGAGACTCCCTACAATGAATCAGCAACGGAAGTAAATGAAGTTATTGCCGAAAACATACCCTTGAGTTCAAATCCGGGAGACGACAGAACCATTAGGGTTATTACCCCTTTGAATAATGGAACTTATCAGGTGAAAGTTAGCATTCAAGGTACATCCGCCACAGGATATGCCAAAATTGAAGAACGGTTAAATCCTGCATATTCCGTTGTAAGCAAGAACTCAGGTGGATCCGTTTTCACCTATGATAAAGGTCTTGTGAAATTTGTTTGGTTTGATGCACCTCAAGCTGAAAAACTAGAAGTTGTTTATCAAGTTACGGCTGCGCAGATTCCCATTATAGAGGGTGATTTCTTCTTCGTAGAAAATAATGCCCCTTCTCGAATTGCAATTGCTAATAGCTCAGCTATTTCTGAACCTATTGCAACAATAACGGAAGAAAAATCGCAAAAAATAGAAGAATCCGCTCCAATACAAGAGAAAATAGTTGAATCTACAAAAGTTTCAGAACCAATTGAAACTGAAGTTAAATTGGCAGTAGTTGAAACTAAAACAATCAAAGAAAAGGATTTTGTAGCTCCAAAAACCACTACTTCACCAAAAACGGAAACTACTCCACTGCTTGTTACTCAAAAAGAAATCCAAACAGAATCGGTTGCTGCAAAAAGTACTATTCCTATTAAAGAAAAGGCAGTTGAACCTAAAATGAATATTATTCCTAAAGCAGAAAAAGGAATCACCTATAAAGTTCAGATCGTTGCTGGTCCTAATACCGTTGGAAAAACATATTTCAACGCTAAACACGGATTTAGTGAGAATTTTAATATCGAGAACCATGATGGTTGGGTAAAATATACCACCGGTTCTCATGATGCTTATGCTTCGGCCAGAAACGACCGAGAACGCATTAGCAAATCGTACACATTTGACGGGCCCTTCGTAACAGCATATAACAATGGAGAGAGAATTACCGTGCAGGAGGCGCTCATGGTTACGCAACAACAATGGTTGCCGTAGCCTCCCGGATCAGGCAGTGTGATTGCACATTTGCAATTTTGGTTAATTAGTATAGAATTTGTTTAGGTAAATTAGTCTTAAAACCTCCGGGAAACGTCTCGGAGGTTTTTAGTTCACATGCCCATGGATTGGAAATCTTCAATAAGACTATTCGGTGCGTACCTTAAGCTGGAACGTTCACTTTCTGAACACTCCATAGATGCTTACGTCCATGATGTTCAAAAATTAGCTTCATATCAAACTCTTAATCCTCCAGTAAAATCACCTGATGAAATAAGGCATCAGGATCTTCAAGCTTTTCTCGCATATATCCATGATCTGGGATTGAACGCTACTTCCCAAGCTCGCATTATTTCGGGATTGCGATCTTTTTTCAAATTTCTGATCACTGAAAACCTTATTAAATACAATCCGGCAGAGCAGGTGGACATGCCTAAAACCAAACGCAAACTCCCGGACACGCTCGATGCTGATGAAGTGGATCGATTAATTGGTGCTATCGATTTAAGCACAGATCAGGGAATGCGGAATAAAGCCATTCTCGAAACGCTATATTCAAGTGGATTGAGGGTTTCAGAGCTCACAGGACTGAAAATCTCCTGTGTTTATGAGTATGAGGGATTTTTAAAAGTAATAGGTAAAGGAGACAAGGAAAGAATGGTACCTGTAGGAAAAGCGGCCCTGAAAGCTATTTCGCTTTACCAAAAGGAAGTAAGGGTACATGTTCCTATTCAAAAAGGACAAGATGATATTCTGTTTGTAAACAGGCGCGGCAAAGGTTTGAGCAGGGTGATGGTATTCCATATTATTAAAGATTTAGCCGTCGCTGCCGGAATCCGAAAAAGTATAAGTCCACATACCATGAGGCATTCTTTCGCTACACACTTAGTGGAAGCTGGTGCCGATTTAAGGGCCGTGCAGGAAATGCTGGGACATGAATCGATCACAACTACCGAAATTTATACCCATTTAAGTCGTGAGTATTTGAGAAAGGAGGTTCTCAAATTTCATCCCCGATATAAAAAATAGGTATTTCACTTTGTGTTTTGCCCTGCTGCTTTGCTCCTGCTTCGAATTTAACGACGAAAATTCCGCATAATCCGATATAGTAGTCTAAATTTAGGGCTTCAATTAAATACAAATGCGCAAAATTCAGCTTCTTTCTTTTCTTTTTCTTTCGGTGCTCATTGCTAGTGCTCAGAGTAACTTCAGAGTAATGTCATATAATTTGCTCAACTTTCCTCAAGGACAAATGCCCTCAAGAATCGATACCCTCGAAATAATATTGGATGCGTATCGTCCTGATCTTTTCATGATTCAAGAGCTCAAATCGGAAGCTGGCTTGAATCAAATTGAAGATGCCCTCGATAATCTAGGATACGCCAATTTTGCAGCAGCAGAATTTATATCTCAGCAAAGTACACCCGGAACTCCAAATCCTTTGCAACAATCATTGCTTTTCAACCAAAGCAAATTTGGTCTCAAAGATCAGGGTTATGTGATTACTATTCATCGCGACATCAACTACTATCGATTGTTTATTAAAGATTCTCAATTGGAAAATGGAGCCGACACTACATTCTTTTATGCTGTAGTTTGCCATTTAAAATCCTCTGAAGGCAATGCAAACGAGCAAGACAGACTAGAAATGGTTGAAAGCTACATGGAATGGCATAATTCTCTCGATGAAAATGCACTGGTGATTTTTGCTGGTGATTATAACGTGTATTACTCAGCGGAGCCTTGTTATCAGGCCTTGTTATCCGTAGCTAATACGCCTCGATTTTATGATCCGATAAGCTCACCTGGCTCTTGGAACAATAATCCCGGATTTAGCGCAATCCACACCCAATGCACTAGAACAAACAATATTTTCAACGATGGTGCAAGTGGTGGAATGGACGATAGATTTGATCAGATTTTAATGAGTGAAATGTTCTTTGATAATGCTTCAACGCTTCGCTACGCCGATGATACTTACGCTGCCTTTGGCAACTCTGGTGATTGTTTTAATGAGAATATTACTGATTGTAACGGTGGAGTTCTTAGTGATGCAGTTATGAGCGCTCTGTATTATATGTCAGACCACCTTCCTGTAATTCTTGAATTAGAATCAGATCTAAGTTTGAGCACTCAAAATTTAGCTTCAGCAAGTTTTGAAATCCGAGATGCTGGTGTTGCCGGCAAATTCAATGTGAATTCCAATGGTGGAATGCTCAATTGGACTGTATATTCCTATATAGGGCAGGAATTACAGCGTGGTTCCCAACTGTTGAACCAAGGACAGGAATCTATTCAAATTCCTTTAAATTATTTACCAATTGGCACTTACGTTATTTTGTTTAAACAGGAAGAGCAATATTTAGGATTGAAATATCTCAATACACAAACCTGGTAAAACATTGCCGTCTCTATTGTGTTACAATTAGAAACAAAAGAGGATGAAGGTTTACAGCATTAAACGAGAAGTAATACTGAAGGGAAGTTTAGAAGGCGTATGGGAGTTTTTTGCTACCCCTTTAAATTTGAATGAGATAACACCTCGAGGTTTACATTTTGATATTCTTACCGACCTAAGAAATAAGCAGATGTATGCCGGAATGATTATAGAATATAAAGTCAGGCCATTTTTGCGCATTCCTATGTATTGGGTTACAGAAATAACCCATTGCGATCAACCTACTATGTTTGTAGATGAACAACGTTTTGGTCCTTATGCTTTCTGGCATCACAAGCATCACTTTAAGGCAATTTCAAAAGAGGAAGTTCTTATGATTGATGAAGTGCACTATGCAATTGGCTGGGGTATCTTGGGTAAAATTGCTCATGCCCTTTTTGTAAAAGCCAAACTAAAAGAAATATTTGATTACCGAAGCGAGATTATTGCCCATCTATTTAACAATAAAACGGAACGCAGAGTAGCCTAAAACACTGATATTGAGGTAATATTTTACTGTAACTTCTGAGTGTTGTTCACGTAAAAGTATTTGAATGGTTTAATGCATTCAACACTTGAACGGAATAAAAAAAATAC